>NZ_WYDS01000002.1 GCF_009914765.1 Halodesulfovibrio sp. MK-HDV
CTATTTGAGTAATTATGGTTCAAGGCGGCACGCCGCTGGCCAAACTATTCTATGAAATCAAAAAGTGTCCATGCCTGTAAAGCGGAGTTTGGTTGTGTCTTCCTCTTCCTTTTTACTTTATTCTCAGCATTTGTGTCTGAATAGGCAGTTGGGCTCTGACAATTGCATTTCCAGTTCTTTGGATTAAGAAGAAATTGATTACGTTGAGTTGTACAAAAGCCGTCTATCCTAAGATAGACGGCTTTTGTTGTTTTCATCTGGCTAGTAATGCTTCCAGTTTTTAGTGCACAAGGTACTCCGACTGTTTTGACTGATACCGAGTCCCAAGCTTTCCCATTCCACGCTCCCGCGGGGGGACGGGGNGCTCAGGCGCTAACGCCCCTTTCCATTCTCTCTGCGCTTTAACGCGTGATGCCATGCTTCCTCTTTCTGAGATTATTCACGGAATGATCATGGTGGTGCTGCATTTTTCCCAGTGTTATCGTTCGTACTAAAAACAATGCCGTGAATAATCTCAGAAACGAAAAGTAAGGAGGAGTGGTGGAAGTAAGTTTGCGGTCAGTGATGGTAGCTTCATCCTTGCTCTCAAGGAAGGGGATAGAGGTCGGGTGATGGTTGTGTTTCTCTCTTGTGTTATCGCTAGAGGATGAGAGAACTCTTGCATAAGCCCATCCTTGATACACGGCTGCCGTGACCAGCAGGCAGTTTTATATTTCGTATTGAAAGATAGTTTTTTGACAGCTACCGCTCTCAAACTTCCTTATTTCTAGTTAGAAACGAAAAGGAGAAATTCGCGATCTTATAGCCCGTAAGCTAATTTTTGAGCTTAAATTCTCCTAAAGTTAGAAGCAAGTTCTTCTCTATGGAATTTAAAAAATCGATTGAAAATAGTAATGGTTATAGAAAGAGATTGACTCAATTTGACCGCCCTCGTAAGCAAATGCGCAGTATGTACTTACTACTGTGTTGGAGATAGGCCACTGCGTTGCTGTTTGAACATACGTTGCGAATGTTCTTGAGGTGTGATTGCTGATTTCGCTGTAGTAGCGAATCAGCTTTTTCCTCGTGCTTTGGTCTAACGTTGAATTAATCCCCATTAGCTCACTGGAGGAGTGATCATGTCGTTCTTTAAACGATTTGGAGAATTTGGTTTAATCTTGCAATTGTTGCTAGGTATTGCAGCTGGTGTTGTTGTTGGTCTTACTGCAGGCACTGGTGTGATGGAAGTGGTTGTAAGTTTGAAATATGTGCTTGGGCAGTTTATTTTTTACTCTGTTCCGCTTGTTATTATCGCATTTATTGCACCAGCGATTGTTCGTCTTGGTAAAAACGCTAGTTCTATGTTGTTCACAGGCGTAGGCTTTGCGTATCTGTCTGCTGCTGGTGCTGCGACAATGGCTGCTGCCGCTGGCTACATTATTATTCCGCATCTTTCTATTGCAACTAAAGTTGATGCACTTCACGAACTGCCGGAAGTTCTTTTTCAGCTGAATATTCCGCCAGTGATGTCAGTAATGACTGCTCTCATTACTGCTCTTGTTTTTGGCCTGGCGACTGTCTGGACTAAAGCTGAATCTTTCGAGCGTATCTTCAGTGATTTTGAAAGAATCATGATGCAGGTTGTTAGCCGCATTATCATTCCGATTCTTCCTTTCTTTATTGCTACTACCTTCGCAGGTCTTGCATACGAAGGTACACTCACCAAACAGCTGCCTGTATTCTTGAAAGTTGTTGTGATCGTAATTCTTGGTCATTTCATTTGGCTGACTGTGCTTTACACAATTGCTGCGGTTATTTCTAAACGCAACCCGATAGAAGTAATCCGCCATTACCCTTCAGCGTACTTAACTGCTGTTGGTACTATGTCCAGTGCAGCGACTCTGCCTGTTTCCTTGGAATGTGCAGCAAAGTCAAAAGTACTTTCCAAAAGTGTTGTAGAATTTATGGTTCCACTCGGCGCAACTGTTCATTTGTGTGGTTCTGTTTTGACAGAAACTTTCTTTGCTATGACAATTTCGATGATGCTTTACGGAACCTTGCCTTCTGTAGCTACAATGGCATTGTTTATCGCGTTGTTCGGTATTTTCGCGATTGGTGCACCGGGTGTTCCTGGCGGCACTGTTATGGCATCTCTTGGTATTGTTGTGGGTGTTCTGCATTTCGATCCTGCAGGTGTGGCTTTATTGCTAGCAATCTTTGCGTTGCAGGATAGTTTTGGTACTGCATGTAACGTAACCGGTGACGGCGCACTTGCGCTGATGCTGGAAGGTATCTTTAATAAAGATAAAAAATTGAATTAGCTACTTTTGACGTAAAAAAGGTGGAGTAAGTAACTCCACCTTTTTTTTTGCTTTGAATTAATTATCGTTCTCGCGTTCTTTTATTTTCTCTATTGCTTGTTGTGCGATCTGGGCGACAGTGGTGCAATGGATTGCGCGGTCACAATAAAGATCTATCGGGCAAGCATCATTAAGAAGACTTTCAAGTGCTGGGATATTTGCTTCTGTGCCTATGAAGCCAAGAGCCCACGCTGAAAGCCCCCGGCCTTCATTGTCCTCGTCCTGTAAGCCCCACGATAAAGCTCTAACAGACGGTAGCATGAGTTCTGGATATTTCTTCGCCATTCTTCCAAGTCCCCAGTAAACCCCTCTACGGAGCGGTGGATGATCTAGATAATTGTCATCGTCTGATGTTTCCCGAACATATGAATGCAACATTCTATTGTATTCATTTGCCAGAATCTTACTGTTGATCATCGACTCTGCCATCGCTTCGGGAATACCCCAACCTACATTTCCTGACTCTTCGTTCATATGCCAGAGTAGACGTCGCATTGTAATGCGCGCCTGCTCAATATCTTCTGTTGCAAGTTTTCCCATCACCAAACCAAACGTTGTAATTGCTCGCCATTTCATTTCTCCACCAAAAAGGAAGAATGACATGAGCGGGCCCACAGTTTGTGTGGCAGGTATGGAAATTATGTGCTGCAGGGAGTCTTCCCATGCTGGTTGTTCAAGCATCGAACGTAGTTCTGTTTTTAAAGCACGAAATCTTGGCATATGCGCCTCCGAATCATTTGTTAACTTAACAGTAGGTGTTACTGATAAGAAATCAAGCTTTTTATGTACCTTATAGTTTATTTACTCTGTTTACTTCTAATTAAGATATAGGATTTGCAGCGGAAAAACAGGATAAGTGCACCAGTGCATGCTCGACTCTCTAAAATGTTAGTGGTATACGGCTTATTGAGAAAAAGGGAGTGGCTTAACATGTTTCTTCCTTTTTGACCCCGCCCGGTTTTTATCTATGTAGGTTGAAACCATTCCCCCACGGGCGGGGGTTTTTCATCAAATATACGTTGCGGGCGCGTCCTGCAGTGCCTAGAGGTGGAATATGGATAAGGCAAAAAAAGAAGCAATACAGGTTACTAAAGAAATTGTGGTAAAGTTTATTGAGACTGGCCGCGTTTCACCTTCTAATATCAGCGAAGTGTTTCCTGCGGTATTTGAAGTTGTTTCTTCTACTGTTTGTGAAGACGAATCGGAAACCGAAGAGTAGGCTTTGTAGTACATGCAATGTTCACCAAATGAACATGCCAATGAAGTTTCTGGCATGTTTAGCCGTATTGCCCGCTGGTACGACTTCTTAAATCATCTGCTTAGTGGCGGAATGGATTATTACTGGCGACAGCAGCTTGTGAAAGCAACAGTACCGGGAAAAACCGGTCTTATGCTTGACCTTGCCGCTGGTACTATGGACGTATCTTTAGAAATAGTCCGCCAGCATCCGCAGACAAAAGTTGCTGCATTGGATTATTGTCGTCCGATGCTGACCACTGGTCGCAAGAAGCTTACTAAGGGACGTAGCAGACGTATCTTCCCTGTACATGCCGATGGCAGAACCCTGCCTTTACCGGATAACAGTGTAGATTGCGCAACAATTTCTTTCGGAATTCGCAACATCATTCCACGCGAACAAGCATTTAAGGAACTTAATCGAGTACTTGTGCCTGGTGGGAGATTGTGTATTCTTGAATTTGGTACTGGGAAGAACCCTGTTTGGAAGGGCTTTTACAATATGTACCTGAAAAAAATTCTTCCTATGATCGGTAAAGTTTTTTCTGGTGATGTCAGTGCATACCAGTATCTTGCTGATACCATCATGGCGTTTCCGACTGCTGCTGAACTGAGCACGGAAATGGTGGAAGCCGGTTTTGACCGTGTGTACTACAAGCCGATGACGTCGGGCATTGTGTACTTGCACGTTGCACAAAAGAAAGCCGAGTAGAAACCCGAAGAGGTGAGAGAACCTGTCGCAATTTGTTTGCAACAGGAAATGCCCCGTTATTAAATGACGGGGAAGCGTAGCGTTGAAATACGGTGCGTTTAATGGCGCATAAGCCAAACGAGCAGAACACCGGCGGACATGGCGGTTAAGCCCATGTAACGCAATGCGTTAGGGCCGCGTTCTGCAATTTCGCGCAAGTATTTAGGGAGTTTGTCCGCAAAAAGGACGTATGGAAGACCTTCGAGAACGAATGCAAGCCCCAGCGCTGTAAGTAGTAAATTCCAATCTATCTGCATGGAGCCTGTTTTTTCATACACAGGCCATTAAGTCCAGCAGGTAACGAGGAGAAGACATGGTATCTTTTGAACGAATTGTGTCTGGAGATGTCCCTATTGCCGTTATCGGCCTCGGGTATGTCGGTTTACCTCTTGCTATTTCTTTGGCGAAACATTTTTCTGTTATCGGTTACGATCAGCATGCGCAGCGAATAGATGAACTGCGTCGTGGTAAAGATCGAACCGGTGAGATCTCCCAAGAAGCTCTCAGTAATAGTACTGCGTATTTTACTGCTGATCCGCAGCTTTTAGAAAAAGCTGGTGTGCACATAATAGCGGTACCGACGCCTATCGATGCACATCACACACCGGACTTAATTCCGTTACTTATGGCTACTCGAACCGTTGCTTCCTTCATGCAGCGCGATTCAGTTGTAGTCTACGAGTCAACGGTATGGCCGGGAGCCACTGAAGAAAAGTGTGTTCCTGTGCTCGAAAATGTATCCGGAATGCGGTTTGGCAGGGACTTTACTGTCGGTTATTCGCCGGAGCGCATTAATCCCGGAGATAAAGTGCATACCATTGAAAATGTCGTCAAAATTATTGCTGGTTCTGACGACATGACAACAGCTTTGTTGGCAGGGCTGTATGGCAGGATTATTCCTGCAGGGGTGCATGCTACCAGTTCTATAATGGTTGCCGAAGCTGCAAAAGTTATTGAAAACACACAACGTGATTTGAACATAGCTTTAATGAACGAACTGGCGATTATCTTTAACTCCTTGGGGATTGATACAGGCGAAGTGCTTGAAGCAGCTGGAACAAAATGGAATTTTCTGCCATTTACGCCAGGGCTTGTTGGCGGGCACTGCATAGGGGTAGACCCGTATTATCTGACTTTTAAGGCAGAATCGTTAGGATATCATCCGCAGGTTATTCTTGCCGGTAGACGTATTAACGATTCGATGGGCAAATTTGTTGCTGAGTCCTGCGTTAAGGAACTTATCCGTCGAGGTGTTTCAGTTCGTGATGCAAAAGTCGGGATTTTAGGGTTTACGTACAAAGAGAATGTGCCGGATATCCGCAACACCCGCGTAATTGATATTATCAGAGAATTAAAAGAGTACGGCATTGAAGCGCTCGTGCATGATCCTATTGCTGACAATGAACAGGCTATTCGTGAATATGAAATTTCGCTGAACTACCTGAAAGATTTTCAGCAGTTGGATGCTATAATTTTAGCAGTACCGCACGAAGAGTATTCTTTTATCCAGCCAAAACAGTTGCTCAAGTGGTTCCGAGATACCGGAAATACTTTAGTGTTAGATGTGAAAGGCTTTTTCGAGCCTGCTGTGATGGAGGCAGCAGGATTAGAACTTTGGAGAATGTGACGATGGCTGGACCTTTGCGCGTAGATTGTAGAAAAGATTGTTGAACTGGGTATTTCGAAGCGAGTTCGCTTCTGAAAAAAATGGAAAAAGGAACACAGCTTATAGTTGCCGCCGCAGAAGAAGATCGCAGACGTCTTGAACGTATTGCGAGATTGCGCGATGCCAGCATCGTTGCTGAGCTTTCGTTGGGCGGAACGCTTGTTAACTTTACCTTGGAAAAAATTAAATGACACTGGTTATCGCAACAGCAACTCAGACTGAAATGAAAGCTGTTCTGCTAGGGTTTAACAGGCGAGGACGGATTGGATGCAAGCTCCCCGGTATGGGGGGCTGTTGTGAAACGCCTGTTAATAATCACCATTGTCTACTTGCTATCACGGGAGTCGGGCCTGTTAATGCTGCACTAAGCATTGGCAGAATTCTCGGTGAGTGTAAGGGTATTTCTGGTGTCCTAAACCTCGGGGTTGCAGGAAGTTTTGATTTAGAGCAAGCTCCGCTGGGCAGTATAGTAGCTGCCGATTTGGAAGTTTGGCCGGAATACGGACTGCGTACAGCAGACGGTGTTGATCCGGAAGGCATTAAATTTCCTGTATGGGAATATAGTGGAGTAGATGGCCGGTATTCGGTGTGGGATAGAATAGAGCTTGATTCAGAAAAAGGTTTCCGGATGCTCAATTTATCGTCACCTAAGGATTTACTCACAGGCACAAGCATGACAGTATCCGGCGTTACCGGAACAGAAGAACGCGCCCATATGCTTATGGAGCGGTACAAACCGCTTACAGAAAATATGGAAGGGTTCTCCCTTGCACTCGCTTGTCTTCAGGCCGGAATTCCTTTTCTTGAACTTCGCACCGTTTCTAATCTGGTTGGGTCTCGCAAGCCGGAGCACTGGAAGCTGGACGATGCGCTTCAAGCTCTTGGTAGACACGCCAGGGAGCTTTTTGTTTAGAAGGTATTGAAAAACAGAGTGCCTAAGTACTGGCACTTTTTTTACAATGACTTCTAAGATGTTGGATTCACGTTTTTTCGATGGAAGCTTTTCTATGCAAGAACTCTTAGAGTACCTTACGTTAAAACAACCGCGAATTAATGCGACGTTGGCGGCAGAAACTGCTCAGCTTAACGCATTAGTTCAGCCTGTTGTTTCCCATGTGCTTACTGCCGGTGGAAAAAGGCTGCGCCCTTTGCTTACTCTGCTTACTGCTGCAACTCTCGGGTATACTGATGATGACATCTACCCGCTTGCTTGTTCTGTAGAGCTGCTTCATTCTGCCACATTAATGCACGACGATATTATCGACGATGCTGAACTTCGCCGTGGAAAACCTGCTGCGCATACGCAATTTGGTAATACCAAAACCGTGCTTGCAGGCGACGTACTTCTTGCACAGGCAAACCTTGTTGTTGCGCGCTATAATGACTCGCGCCTCACACAGTGCATTGCAGAAGCAATCGTAGAAACTGCGACTGGTGAGATTGAAGAGATTGAATATCTTCATTCTACTAACCATTCGCAGCAAACCTACATCGATATTATCAAAGGGAAAACCGCATTCTTGCTACAAGCATCATGTATTATGGGTGCTATCAAAGCAGGCGGTTCTGATGAGCAGATAGCTGCGGCATCTGATTTTGGTATGAACCTCGGCATTGCGTTTCAGATTGTTGATGACGCTCTGGACTTTGCTGTTTCTACTAAATCAATCGGTAAACCGGTGGCGGGCGACCTTCGTGAAGGTAAGCTTACCCCACCGTTACTTATGTACCTTAATACCCTTGAAGGTACAGAACGAGGCGATTTTGTAACCAAGTTTGAAGCTGGAATATTCTCTGAAGAAGAAATTTGCTTTGTTGCAAAACAAATTCGCGAGCTCGGCTTAGATGATGCCACACGCGAACTTGCAGATTCTTATTTGGACAAGGCACAGCAGGCACTTGAAATTTTGCCAGCGTGTCCGGAACGAAAGATACTGCTGCAAACTTTGGATTACGTTAAATCACGTAGTGCATAATTATTAAGGCCGTAGGGGAGACTCTGCGGCTTTTTAATTTTATGATAAAATAGTTTTTTATTTTGCCTTCNGCGAGTAGGCGGGCGCTGCCCCCTACACCCCCGTAAGGGGACGCGTCCCCTTGACCCCCTGTTAGGGCTGACTTTTGTAACGGGTACACGTAGACTGTTGGGTTTATGAGAAACGATATTTATTTAGTTCTAGCTAACGGTATGAAAGGTAGTGAGACATAAGCCGCGAGGTGGTGTTAAAAAACACGTAGATCTCGCAGATAAAATTTTTTGGAGATTTTTAAGAACCTTTTTTGAAAAAAAAGGTTCTTAAAGTCCCGCTGACAAGCGCCGCCGGAGGCACTTCCACGATTGGCTGCGCGCAGCTATCAAATATCTGTCAAAGGTACGTAGAAACTGTCTTGGGTTGTACCGAGTTGTCTCAACCGGACAGTATTGGGCTTTGTGTTTAAATGAGGTATATACCCCGCCATCACAGCCGGAATAAAACTGTGTTGGTGTGTTTATTCTTTCCAAATACAGCGGGAAGACTATTGAGTCTGCCCGTTAATTTCAGCAAGCATCAGGAGAAAATACATGCTGCGGCGCATTGAAGCTGGTCTTAGAGAAGGTGTTGTTGATACTCAGGGTATCAAAACTGCTAACAAGATCAGGGAAGCTCTCGGATTTGACGCAAAAGACGTTCGTCAGGTCAAGGTGTTTACTGTAGATGGTCTGACAGAAGAACAGCTTAATACAGTTGTGAGTGAGGCTGCTCTGCATGATCCCGTACTTCAGGACGCGGCGCTTTCTCCGGTAGCCAGTCAGGCAGACTGGGTACTCGAAGTTGGGTTCCGTCCGGGTGTAACAGATAACGAAGGCCGCACAGCGCGGGAAACAATTGCCATTGTTCTGGAACTTGCAGATCGCGAAGCGGTTTCTGTATATGTTGCAGACCAGTTCCATATTTATGGTGACTTTACGGAAGAGCAGATCGCATCTATCGGCCGTGATGTTTTGGCAAACGAACTGATTCAGCGTTTTGAATACAAATGCAAAGCGGACTGGCAGAAAGAGCCAGGTTTTGCTGCTGTAGCTGCTCGGGTTTCCGGTCAGGCTAATGATGAAGTAATGGCTCTGCCATTTTCAACCATGACAGACGATGAGTTGATGGCGTTTTCTCGCGCAAATACTCTGGCTCTTTCTTTGGAAGAATTGCATACCATCCGCGATTACTACACCAGCTCTGAAATAGTGGCTGAGCGTATTAAAGCAGGATTAAGTGCAGAACCAAGCGATGCAGAAGTAGAAGTACTCGCACAGACATGGTCTGAGCACTGCAAACACAAAATTTTCGCTTCTAAAATTGAGTACACCGATACAGAAACCGGTGCTCAGGAGACTATTGATAGTCTCTACAAAACATACGTAATGGGTTCCACCAAGACTATTCGCAAAAACAAAGGCGAAGACGACTTCTGCCGCTCTGTTTTTAAGGATAACGCAGGTGTTATCGACTTCAACGAAACTCATGATGTGTGTATTAAGGTAGAAACCCATAACTCACCTTCCGCGCTTGACCCATATGGTGGAGCACTTACCGGTATTGTGGGCGTAAACCGTGACCCTATGGGAACCGGCATCGGCGCAGATCTCGTTTGTAACACAAACGTATTCTGTTTCGCTTCTCCGTTCCACGAAGGCGAACTGCCTCCGCGTCTTCTCCATCCTCGTCGTGTGCTTGAAGGCGTGCGCGAAGGTGTTGAACATGGCGGTAACAAGTCCGGTGTTCCTACTGTAAACGGCTCAATTGTTTTTGAAGAACGTTACCTTGGTAAACCGCTTGTTCATTGCGGCACTGTTGGTATGATTCCTAAAATTGTTGCCGGTAAACCGGGTTACGAAAAAGCTGCTAAAGTCGGCGATACCATTGTTATGGTCGGTGGCCGCATCGGTAAAGACGGTATTCACGGCGCAACCTTCTCTTCTGAAGAGCTGCACGAAGGATCACCAGCTACAGCGGTACAGATTGGTGACCCTATTACTCAGCGTAAAGCATACGATTTTATTATGCGCGCTCGTAACATGGGTTTATACAACGGTATCACCGATAACGGTGCAGGCGGCCTGTCTTCCTCTGTTGGTGAAATGGCAGAAGATACCAACGGTTGTCGCTTGGATCTTTCCAAAGCACCGTTGAAGTACGATGGTCTGCGCCCGTGGGAGATTCTTCTCTCCGAAGCGCAGGAACGTATGACACTTGCTGTCCCTGCTGAAAATCTCGACGAGTTCATGGCGCTTGCTAAGCGTATGGATGTTGAAGCTTCTGCAATGGGTGAATTCACCGATAGCGGCTACTTCCACGTAACATACGGTGATAAGCCGGTTGCATTCCTTGAAATGGAATTCCTGCATGACGGTGTTCCACAGATGCAGCTTAAAGCTGTATGGGAACGTCCTGAACATAAAGATGAAGACGTGAACGTAGCGGACGCAGAGCAGGGCAACTTGCTTAAATCCATGCTGGCACGCTTGAATATTTGTTCTAAAGAATACGTTGTTCGTCAGTACGACCACGAGGTTAAAGGCGGCAGCGTTATTAAGCCTATGGTTGGCGTTAAGTGTGATGGTCCTTCCGATGCCGGTGTTGTGCGTCCTATCCTCGACTCCGAAAGCGGCCTTGTTCTTTCACACGGTATTAACCCTACCTTAAGCGATTACGACAGCTACTGGATGATGGCTAACGTTGTTGACGAAGCAGTGCGTAACGCAGTTGCAGTCGGCGGCGACGTAGACTTTATGTCCGGTATCGATAACTTCTGCTGGTGCGATCCTGTACAGTCTGAAAAGACTCCGGATGGCCACTACAAGCTTGCACAGCTTGTTCGTGCTAACAAAGCACTTGCAGACTTCTGTATCGCATACGGCGTACCTTGCATCTCCGGTAAAGACTCCATGAAGAACGATTACACTGGCGGCGGTGTAAAGATTTCCATTCCGCCGACTGTACTCTTCTCTGTCATGGGCGTTATTAAAGACGTGAATAAAACAACCACGTCTGATTTTAAAAATGACGGTGACAAAATCTACGTTCTCGGCGCAACCGCACGCGAATTAGCCGGTTCTGAAATTGCTGAAGAGCTTGGCATCAGTGCTGCTGCATGTCCGAAAGTAGATGCTGAATCCGCACTGGCACGTTACCGTGCTGTACATACAGCAATCGGTGAAGGCGTTATTAACGCGTGTCACGATTGTTCTGACGGTGGTCTTGGAGTGTCTCTCGCTGAGATGGCGCTTGCAGGCCGCACTGGCGCACTCATCAATCTTGATGCTGTGCCGGTAACTGAAGAAATGAATACAACAGAAGTTCTTTACTCTGAGTCAGCTTCTCGTCTGGTAGTATCAGTACCGGAAGACAAAGTAGAAGCTTTTGAAAACATCTTTGCTGGACAGGCCTATGGTTGTCTGGGTGAAGTTACAGGTGATGAACAGTTTATTATCGCTTCCGGCGCAACTGTTTTGGTAGCTGATAATTGCGAATCACTTGCTACGTCCTTTAAGGGCACACTTAAGTTTTAAGGTTATGAGGCTCATGTGAGCCTTATAGTTGCAGCTTAGGTTCTGTCGCTACAAGATTATTCGGGACTTGTAGCATACAGATGGTTTTGGTGAAAAGAGCGGGCGAACATGTGTTCACCCGCTCTTTTTCGTTTTGTAAGACATTATGAAAGAAAAATTTCCGCTAATTCTTTATATGTTGTGTAGATATAACTGAAGAGTAGGGTTGCACTGCAATATTTTACAATGCAGAAGTGACACTATTCTGCATACTCATGTTCTTACTCTTATTTATCAGAGAACCATGAGGAGAATCCTACATGACTACATATAATACTGCCTTTACCAGCGATAATATTGCCGGTGTATCCCCACAAGTTTTAGAAGCGATGGCACGCTGCAATGTGGGACAGGCAGATCCGTACGGACGGGACGAGTGCTCAAATAAAGCAGAGAAAATGTTGTCCGACGTTTTCGAAAGAGACTTACGCGTCTTTTTTGTAACAACCGGTACCGCGGCAAACTGCTTATCGTTGAGCGCATTAACCCCGCCGTGGGGCGCAGTATTGTGTCACAATGAAGGACATATCAACCACGACGAGTGCGGAGCACCGGAATTTTTTAACTCCGGAGCCCGAGTACTCACTCTTGATGGTGTAGATTCAAAGATTGATCCTGAGGCGCTGAAATGGGGCGTAAAGCATAGACTTGGCGACATGCACTCCTCACAGCCTACAACCGTAAGTCTTACGCAGGCAACGGAGTCAGGAACAATCTACACGCTTGATGACATATGCAGATTGGGTGCAATTACCAAAAACTCCGGATTGCGTATGCACATGGATGGTGCGCGTTTTGCCAACGCACTGGTAGCACTTAATTGTTCTCCTGCTGAAATGACATGGAAATGCGGCGTTGATATTCTGTCATTCGGTGCAACCAAAAATGGCACAATGTCAGCAGAAGCGATTGTTGTTTTTGACAAAACAATCGCGCAGGAAATGTCGTTCCGTAGAAAAAGATCCGGTCATCTTGGTTCAAAAATGCGTTTTATGGCAGCACAGATGCTGGGATACCTTGAAGATGATCTCTGGTTGAAGAATGCTCGACAAGCAAACGCCATGGCAGCAATGCTGAAAAATGGACTAGAAAAATTACCTCAAATTTCTTTGATTGGTTCACCTCAGGCAAATATTATTTTCTGTAAAATGCCTAAGTCCTGTATTGATAGATTGTTGGCGCAGGGATTCCGCTTCTACCATGATAGATGGGAACCAAATGTAGTGCGTTTTGTTACTTCGTTTGCTACAACAGAACAGGATATTCAGCATTTCTTATCCTCAGTATTTCAAGCTGTTGGATATGATAAAGCCGTATAGCGAGCGTTTCCCTACCGGAAAAATTCTTTTTTGACAGTGGCACTTTGTTGTGAGTAGGTAAGCAAACATGATGCAGAATACTGTTCAATATTTTCGCGCTCCCGATGTGCCCGGACTCGTATTAAGCGATGGGCATTTTTCCACGTTCAGCTTTGATCGTCATTTTCACTTAGACTATCATATTGGGCTGGTTGTGGATGGAGTGCAGCAGCAGAGTGCTTTTGGTAAAACGTCCCTCATTGGGCCGGGGCTTTTGTCTATACTTTCGCCTGACGAAATGCACGATGGTTCCGGATATGAAAACAGTGAGTACACGTTAAAGACCTTCCGAATTCCGCCTAATATCTTTACCGAAGAAATGGCGGATGCCATGGATTCTGCACACCGCATAGAGTTTGGCAGTACCGTTCTTGACGATAAATCGTTATGGCATCGAGCCCATTCTCTGCACACGATCCTGCAACGAGGTGATGCCACCTCCTTATTCGTGGAAGAGCAGTGGCTCGATTTAGTGAAGCGTCTATTGCTCCATGTTACCGTGCATTCAGCAGACGAACCGGAAGGTGTACTAGCTAAGCCTCACTGGAAAGAAGTTCGCGACTACTGTCACGACAATCTGTCCGAAAAAATTACCCTAGAGCAGCTTGCATCTTTATGTAATTTGAACCGCTATCAATTCTTGCGTCGGTTTAAATCTACCGTAGGCGTGACGCCTTACAATTGGTTAAAGCAGTTACGGCTCGAATCTGCCTGCGCTTTGTTGCGAAAAGGGGAGCGCGTTTCATGCGTTGCCGCGAACGTTGGTTTCTACGATCAGAGCCATTTTGTTCATGCCTTCCGCAAAGCCTATGGGGTACCGCCGTCTAAGTATTAAACGGGTGTTTGCCTTTGGCAGGTTTGTTATCTTTTGAAATTTTGCCTCCGGCGGCTTAAGAACCTCTTGCAAGAGGTTCTTAAGAATCTCCAGAAACTTTTATTATGCGATGAACTTTCGTAAATAATTTTCTCACGCGGCTTAATCCCACTGACTTAAATAATAAAAAAGGGCTGTCCTACATAAGTAGGATAGCCCTTTTCATTTTAGGAAAGGTAATGGAGCATAAGCCGCGAGGTTAAGGAAGCAACGTGCTCAGCTCGCAAGTAAAAGTTTTAGGAGAGTCCAGAGAAGCCCTTTTTCAAAGCGGTAGCTGTTTCTCGAAGAATAAGAGATTACAGATAGCGACAGTGTAACAGGGTTCTCTGGCCGCCGGAGGCAAAAAATCCACAGAAAAAATGTCGCAGAACTACTTACTACGCCCCAGACGGTGCAGCTTCAAGCTGCATGTCGGTGAGTAGACTGTCGAGTTGCGCGGTGAGCGCGGAGATTTCTGCGAGTTCACCTGATGCGCGCGCCATACCGTCCGCTGTTTCTTCTGCAACGCCTGTTACGGCATTCACAGCGTATTCGATTTGCTCTGATACGGTTGCTTGTTCTTCAGATGCAGTGGCGATGGACGTGATCTGCTGCGCCGTATCGTATGTCATGGACACAATTTTCGCCATAGACTGACCGGCAGCATTGGCGGCTTCTGTAGACGCGGTGATCTCGCTTGCAGTGCTTTCAACAGCTTCAATGTTGGTGTGTGCCTGTGCTTGAATCTGTGTAACGGCCTGACCTACGTCGCGAGTGGCGAGCATGGTTTTTTCTGCCAGCTTGCGTACTTCATCAGCCACAACGGCAAAACCTTTACCAGCTTCACCGGCGCGTGCTGCTTCGATAGCAGCGTTTAACGCCAGCAGGTTTGTCTGGTCTGCAATGTCGTTAATAACTTCCATGACGCGGGAAATTGAATCTGTCTGATTTCCGAGCAGTAGCATGGATTCTTTTAATTCAAGAATGCTGTTCTGAATGATCTCGATTGAGCCAACAGCCTGACGAACACCCACGGCACCTTCTTCAGCACGCTCTTTGGAGTCGTTTGCTAATTCGGCTGCGTTGGATGCGTTGTGCGCAACGTCTACAACGGTAGAGTTCATTTGCGTGATCGCTGTGGCGGTTTCGATCATACGTTCACGCTGCACATCTACTCCACCGTTTACGGTATCTACTTGTGAGGTAAGATTTCCGATGGAGTCGTATACGCGTGTTGAAATATCTTTTGCTTTTTCTGCAACGGTGCGGATGGTTTTGATAATAGCAGCAATGCGGTGTTCCTTTTCCTGCGCTACTGCAAGAGCTTCTTCCGTACGCTGAGCATTGCGTCTGGCTTCTGCGCTGGCATCATCTGCCTGCTTCATAAGCGTATTTAGCGTGGCGACCATCGCTACCGTGTCGTTTTTGAGATTCTCAAACTCATGCAGGTATGTTGCGTTGATCTTTGCATGTAAATCTCCCCCCGAGACTTTATTTGCAAAGGTTCGCATATCATCCAGCGGTGTGAAGAGATGTCTGCGTAAATTTATGATGACAAAGCAAAGCAGAGCCGCACCTAAGAGCATAGCTATTGTCTGAAGTGTAAGCAGGGTACTTACGCGCTGATCAGCTTCTTTTTGCAGCATACCGACGGCTTTGTTCATGGCTGCCAGTACTTTTATGCTTTTGGATGAGATAGAACGCAGGGCGTTGTCGTTGCCGTTTCGGGCAGAGTTTACGAGCTCTCTATATTCAGTCCAAAGAGTTTGTACTGTGAGGAGCTGTTCGCGAACAACGCCTGTAGCACCGGGAAGATACGCCTTGGCTCCGGATGGATTGAGCGTGGTTGGAGCGTTGCCGGAGTTGATGAGCGCACGCAGAGTGTTATCAAAAACTTTTTCTGTGTTTTTCAATTGCTTGATGGCTGCTGCTTTATCCTTAGTAAAGGAAAGTACGAGCGTTTCTTTAGCAATTTTTTGACTCAACATTCGCTGTCTTCCAGAAAGATTGATAACGAGGCCATCACTCTTTTGCTGGTTTGTCACGTAGTATGTGCTTGAAAACATGGCGACAATAACCATGAAAATGGAGATGAATGACAAAAGCATGCGTGCTTTAAGATTCATGAGGAAATCCCCCCTAATAGGATACAACATGGAATGGATGATTACGGCTGTGTGGTCGATAACGTCTACACTCAAGTCGTATCGGTCTGAACAGCGATAACATTACAGAATAGTGCACGGGTGGTGGGGCTTTGAAGAAGATAACTAAAAAGCTCCTGTAGTTCTTACAGGAGCTTAATAATAACTATTGTTCTTTACAAGCTATTTCCAACGATTCATGAACGGAACAGCAGTACCCTTTTCTTCAATATCTTTGATTAAGGCACTACCGAAAACAACAGCATCAATTGCATCACCGAATGGCTCAAGCTGCTGCGGCTCTTTGATACCAAAGCCGAGGGCAAGAGGAATATCAAATACTTCGCGCGCATCGCTGAGTGTTTTCTTCAATTCTGGTGGAAATGCGACGGCTGCACCTGTGGTTCCCATGTAGGAAACAACATATACGTAGCCTTCCGCTTCCTGTGCATACATTTGCATACGCGCTTTAGGAGTGTTTAGACCGATAAGAGAAATAAGCGCAATTCCCTCTTCTTTGAGGATTGCTTTGAATTCAGAATCTTCATCAAATGGGAGATCCGGAACAATTAAGCCTGATACCCCTGCTTTTGCTGCATCTGCTGCAAATTCTTTAAAGCCGTATTTAAAGAATGGGTTGATGTATCCCATAAGCACAAGTTCTGCCTGATACTGGCCTTTGCGCTCGATGAGTTCATTCATAATCCAACGCAAGGTAACGCCTTGTTCCAATGCTTTGATGGATGCTGCTTCAACTACAGGGCCATCAGCCGCAGGGTCGGAGAACGGAATACCTATTTCGATAATATCTGCACCGTTGGAATCAAGTTCTTTCAAGTGCGTGAAGAAATCTTTTTTTGTTGGAAATCCGGCTGTGAGAAACGGAATGATTGCCTTACGGCCTGCCTTAGTCGCAGTATTTATGCGTTGTGTAAGTGATGTCATGACTGCCCCCTTAATCAAACAGCTCGGTGCATTGTTCTACAATATCCATGTCTTTGTCGCCACGTCCTGAGAGGTTAACAATAACATTGCAGCCTTTCGGGAACTTTTCTTTGTTCTCAAGCACGTATGCTACGGCATGTGAACTTTCCAACGCAGGAATAATACCTTCAGCACGGGTAAGCGTCTTGAATGCATTGAGCGCTTCATGATCGCAAACCTTAGCGTAGACTGCACGTCCGCAGTCATGCAGGTGCGCGTGTTCTGGTCCTACACCCGGATAGTCGAGTCCACCGGCAATGGAATGAGAAGGGAGAATCTGGCCGTCATCGTCTTGCAAAAGCTTGGTTCGTTGACCGTGCAGGATTCCATCGGTTCCAAGACAAAGCGGAGCTGAGTTTGTGCAGCCTTCTTCGCCGGTTCCCGCAGCTTCAACACCAATAAGCTGAACGTCTGTATCATCCACGAAGCCTGAGAATATGCCGATAGCGTTCGAGCCGCCGCCAACACAGGCAATAACAGAATGCGGCAGTTTGCCGGTGCGTTCAAGAATCTGTTTGCGGGCTTCTTTGCCTACAACTGACTGGAATTCGCGTACCAGTGTCGGGAACGGATGTGGTCCCGCAGCTGTGCCGAAGCAGTAATGGTAGGTTTCCTGTTCTTTGATCCAGAAACGAAGCGCCTCGTTAATGGCGTCTTTCAATGTTTTTGAACCTGCTTCAACAGGGACAACTTTAGCGCCGAGCAGCTGCATGCGGCGTACGTTATGGAATTGTCTTTCCACATCAACAGCGCCCATAAAGACAATGCAGTCCATACCAAGAGCGCGGGCTGCGGTTGCAGTTGCAACGCCATTCATGCCTGCGCCGGTTTCGGTAAGCAGAGCTTTTTTGCCCATATGCTTTGCGAGCAATGCCTGACCAAGCACGTTGTTGATTTTGTGTGAGCCTGTATGGTTTAAGTCTTCACGCTTAAGATACAGGTTGAAGCCCAGATCTTTTGAAATGGTAGGACAATGCGTTAGGGGGCTTTCACGTCCTACATAGTTTTTGAGATAATCTGAAAATTCTTTCTGAAACGCTTCGGAAGGCACAATGTGCTCCAACGCGTGTTCCAGTTCTTTAAGGGGCGGAATGAGAAGTTCCGCTACAAATTGACCACCGAACTTGCCGAAGTATCCTCTAGTCATGATATTCTCTCTTTATGCAGCCTTACGCCAAAGGCTGCTAAAATTTATGGTAAAATGGGGGCGATGAGCGCCTCCATAACGATTCGCAGTTTTTCCGGATCTTTTTTGCCCGGTTCAGATTCTACACCTGAATTTAGATCGATGCCACAGGGGGCGCACCCTGTAATCACTTCTCTTACGTTGTCGGGGCCAATACCGCCTGCGACAAACCATGATTTGTAACCACGTAATCCGTTAAGGAAACTCCAGTCTTGTGTTTTGCCGTGTCCGCCACCGGATGTACCGGCGTCCATAAGGAAAAAGCGGGAGCAACCCATAAACTGTTTCATATCTGCCTCAAGATCTTCCCGCGTTTCGTAGCGGGCAGGCCAAAACACTTTCATCACTTTTTGCTTGCCGACTCTGGCTGCAAACTCTGTGTCTTGGTCATTATGAAGCTGAGCAAGGTGCAGTTTAGCGCGCTGCATTATCAGGCGCACTTCGTCTGCTGTCTGGTGCGTAAAGACACCAACACGCATGACGTTTTCTGTCTCAATGGCTTTGACTTTTTCCACTGTCATAGCTCTGGGGCTCTTTTCATCGAAAATAAATCCGATCAAATCTGCACCCAGTTCAATGCATAAATCAGCATCTTGCTGTGTGGTAATGCCACATACTTTCACAAAGGATTCTTTGTGCGCCATTAATGCTCTCCTTGAGGTTATTCTAATAGCCGGTTAAGCGCCTTCTGAGGGTCTCCACCCTGCATGAGCGCTGTGCCGACCAGCATCGCATCGTATCCCGCCGTTTCAACTTGGCGTCGTTGTTCGGGCGACGAAATACCGCTGGCCGCGATCCATACTTCGGTAGTTCTGCGGTGAGGAATCATTCTCTCGCATATTGCAAGGTCAGTTTCCAATGTAGCTAGGTTTCTATTGTTTACCTGAATTATTGTAGCATTAGCAAGCCTTGCAAGAACAAGATCTGCGTGATTAAAAACCTCTACAACACTTTCAATTCCAAATGACTCGCCAAGTTCAATCAATTCAGTAAGTTCTGATGGTGAATTGAACATGCGTGCAATGAGTAACTGAGCAGATGCAGGAGTGGAAGCTGTCTCAACAACCTGCAAAGGATGTACAATAAAATCTTTGCGCAGCATTGGTAAACCAACAAACTGCATTCGCTTTAAGAACTCAAGCTTACCCTTAAAGTATTTTTCTTCAGTTAGCACGGAAAGTGCTGTTGCTCCTGCTTTTGCATATTGCTCTGCTACATCTTCAGGAGAAAGATGTGGTGCAATATCGCCACGCGAAGGTGACGCACGTTTGTATTCTGCAATGCACGCCATTTTGTTTGCACACAATGTTGCAGCAAACGGAATACGTTCACCTTTGTAGGCTGTTGGCAGCGTATCGTTCTTTTCCTGTTGAACAAGTCGCGCAATTTCAGCATGTTTCGCTGCAAGAAACTTATTAAGCATGGAGGACTTTCCTTCCGACTCCTGCTGCAACGGCTTCGCGTGCGCGTTCCATACAGGTATTAAGTGGTTCATTAGTAATAAGGTGCAATGCCATGCCCGTATTCAATGCCAGCATATCAAGCATCGCTTTAGGGCCTTTTCCTTCCAGTAAGTCACGTAGAACAGTCAAGCCTTCTTCTTTGCCCTGAACAGCCAGATCTTCTTCTGCACACGGTTCAAAGCCAAATTCAGCAGGATTAAGTTCCGCCTGACGAGTGGTGCCGTTTTCAACAAAAATAACTTTCGCAACACCGCTTGTGGTCAATTCATCGTATCCACCTGCGCCATGTACAACCGCAGCACGTTCAACTCCCGCCTGTGATAGTACTTCCGCCATAATTCCCATAAACTCAGGCTTAGCAACGCCAAGCAGCATATGTGTAGGACGGGCAGGGTTAAGCAATGGGCCCAAAAGATTAAAGAGCGTGCGGTAGCCAAGTTCCTGACGAACCGGCATTACATGCTTGAACGCAGGATGATAATCTGGTGCGAACAAAAATGCGAAGCTACGCTTTTCAAGTTCAGCCGGAATTTCTTCCGGCAGCAATCGGAGTGGCAAGCCAAGGCCTTCAACAGCATCAGCGCTGCCACATGAAGAAGACACAGCGCGGTTGCCGTGTTTAGTAACTGTGAAGCCCATTCCCGCAAGGGTTAGGGCAGTTGCAGTAGAGCAGTTGAATGAATTTTTACCGTCGCCGCCTGTACCAACCAAGTCGATTGTTGCGCCTTCAATAGGCTCAACCGGCTTAGCGCGTTCTAAACAGACACGCACAGCAGCGTGGATTTCTTCTGCCGTTTCGCCTTTCTGACGCAGCCCCATCAACAAAGAACCAGCTTGACCGGATGTCATTTCTCCGTCCATCAGCTTGGTAAAGACGCAGTGTGCGACCTCTTCGGTTAAATGCTGGCCTTCCGCAAGGCGTTCTAAAATATCTGCCGTATTCATCTCATTGTTCCTTATCGTCATTGTGTTGTGCCTCCAGTGTGTCTGTGACGCTTTTTTTTGTCTTTGGTGACCTTGTTTTTGTCTCCGACGGCGCTTGCCAGCGGGGTGCCTGGCGAGTCTGCGACGTTTGCCTCCGGCGGCTTAAGAACCTCGCTCTGCTGTCTTTATCCGTAAAACTCGAAGACTCGTTAACGGCTAAAACTTGCAAGAGGGTTCTTAAGAATCTCCAGAAATCTTTATTAGGCGAGGTGCATACGTTATCTTTGCTCTCTCGCGGCTTAAAGGGTGCTGACTTGGAGTGTCAGGGAAGAGCGTTCGCTGGGCGACCTTCCTTGTTGTATGAGGAATTCTTGTGTTGGAAAGAATTCCTCAGCGTTACAGACCGGTTAGTACGAGGAGATTATGAGTTTTTAGCTGTAATTTTTTCGGGAAAATTTTCCAGCATAGCCTCGCCTTGTGGTGTCAGAATCGATTCGGGATGAAACTGAACACCAACCCAAGGGCGGTCGGCATATTTAATGCTCATAATCTCCTCTTCTCCGTCCGGTGTATGTGTGGAGGACGTTGGAACAAGTAAGTTGTCTTCGTTTTTTGTAATAATTAGAGAGTGGTAGCGTGCCACTTGCATAGGGGATTCAAGCCCTTCAAAAAGTCCTTCCCCGTTATGTTCAATGCTTGAATGTTTGCCGTGCATAATGCGTGGAGCAATATCCACTGTGGCACCTGCAAAATGAGCAAGTACCTGATGCCCTAAACAAACACCCAGAACAGGAACTTCCTTTGGAAGCAGAGCCAAAAACTCTAAGCATAAGCCTGCATTCTCCGGTTTACCCGGACCTGGAGAGATGCACACCATCTCGAGCTTTCCGCTTGCTGCAAGTTCTAATAATTCTGGATCATCATTCCGAACTACATGCGGATATCGTCCAGTCTTTTGAAATGCCTGCACCAAATTAAAGGTAAAGGAATCGTAGTTATCGATAAGAAGAAACATGCTATCTCCATTGCCAGTCCGTTCTGTATCCACATGTTGAGCAAGCCGTAATGCTGTATGTGGGTGAAAGGTCCTCGCAAATAAAAGTTGTATTAACGTCCTATGCCCAAAGGGCAAATAAACTCGCGGTCAAGGGGGCGTCCCCCTTGCGGGAGGTGCAGGAGGGTGGAACCCTGCCTGCCCGTCGGAGACAACCTCCGCCGGAGGCAATTAGCGTCCAGCAAAAACATCCGCTTGCCCCGTGGCTTTGAGGGTCACTTTGAGTACACGGGCTTTGTTGTGGCATTCTTCCCATTCTTTTTCAGGAACGGAGTCATGCACGATACCCGCGCCGCACTGCCATTGGACAGTGTTGTCTTTGACCCACATGGTTCGGATAAGAATACCGGTATCGAGGTTCACGGATTCTTTATCCAGTCCGAGCCAGCCGATGGTGCCAGCGTAGGCGCCTCTGGCGACTGCTTCTGTTTCTTCAATAATTTCGATAGCGCGAATTTTCGGCGCGCCGCTTACGGTTCCAGCAGGGAAGGTTGCACCGAGTACATCTAGTGCGTCGTATCCCTTTTTAAGTTGAGCTTTCACGTATGAGGTCATGTGCATTACGTGGCTGAACCGTTCAACCTGCATAAATTTTTCTACGGACACGGTGCCTGCTTCGGCGATGCGTCCCACGTCGTTTCTTCCAAGATCTACGAGCATGACATGCTCTGCGCGTTCTTTTGGATCAGCGAGCAGATCTTCTGCCAGTGCTGCATCTTCTGCGTCAGTTGCGCCGCGTGGACGAGTACCGGCGATTGGGCAAACTTCCACTGTGTTATCCTGACAACGCACCATGGTTTCCGGTGAAGCCCCGATGAGCGTGATGTGTGAAAGGCGCATGAAGAACATGTACGGTGACGGGTTAATCTGTCGCAATCTGCGATAAAGAATAAACGGATCACCTTCGAATGAAGCCTGAAAACGGGTAGAAACTACTACTTGAATGGCTTCGCCTTGTCTGAGTTGTTCCTGCACTTTTTGAACGTTTCGCAGGTAGGAAGCTTTGTCCGGTATGGTTGTTACTTCGCCAATGTTCGGTGCTTCCGGTGTGCGTTCAACTGCTGTTCTGTCCATCTTAACGGGCAGGTTATCCGCTAGATTGAGCATGCAGAGCTTGTTGTATAGGTGATCGAAGAGAACAATTGTGCCGGGTAGCATGAGGCATGCATCGCTATTTTCCGGCGGTAGGACTTCTTCTAATTTTTTCTCGAACATGCCGATTGTTGTGTATCCAAAGTAGCCAAAGAGACCGCGGGCGATGGCTGGGAGCTCTTTCATGTCGCCTTGCGGTTCAATGTGGATTGCTTCCATTACCTTGCGGGCACCTTCGATAAAATCCATTCCTTCGAATTCTTTAAGCTTGTTGAGCCTGCTATCGCGGGAAGCAACTTCGAGTTTGCCGTTTTTGCAGCCAAGGCGAAGAAGCAGGTTAAAGCCGATAACGCTGTATCTGCCACGTCTTCCATCTACCTCTGCACTTTCGAGAAGGAATCCCTGACTTTTTCCGACGAGTCCTAAGAAAAGGCTTATGGGGGTCTGAATGTCTGCTGCCAACCATTGGCCTGTCTGCTGTAACGTGATTTTCATGGCATTCGTTCTCTCGTTTAGTGTGTTGATAGGGTCATAAAAAAAGCCGCACCTCTTATAAGAAGTGCGGCTTGGTACTTGCGTAAGTACGAAGGGTACAATACGGGGCTATTGATGCACTTCTCCTGAGGAATCCTTAAATCGCCACCAAAGTAGAGCGCGTTCAACAATAACGTTGATGTCGCCACCAGCAGCAATATTCAGGATGGAACGATAGGAGCGCACAGCGTCCTGAGAGCTTGGGTTTGCTTCAAATAAACCTTCAAAGAGTTCTGCATCTTCTGTGATCATTTTTTCGGCAGCTTTCATTCGGCGTTCAAAAGACGGCGTAAGGTACGGCATCACATTGTCCTTACCGGCCAAAAGGGCGAGGTAAGAAACTGATGTGACAAAATTTAAACCTTGGATGAGTGCGGTTGCTTGGTCGTGTTCTTCTGCTGTGGAGCAGAACGGTTCGCAACCTATGCGGGTGAAGAGTTCTTCCACCATGCGTGCAGAGTTTGCATCACAGCCTTCAGACGGCGTGATTGTTACGCGCACGTCATCAGCCTTCGGCTCGGGGCCGAAAAGAGGATGTGTCCCCACTACGGGACCGGAGTACGCTTTCTGCATTTGCATCATGGGTTGAACCTTTACGGAAGTAATGTCCGCCAAAATTTGCGGCGGCTTCATGTGCTTGGTAGCACATTTTACAACTTTGTAAAATACCGCTGCGGGGACACAAATCAGTACGATTTGTGCATCTGCAATTCCTGCCTGCAACACTTCATCGGTCAAAGGCTGATCTATTTCGGCTACTTCGATACCAGCCTTGGAAAAACGGGAGCACAACATGGCGCCCATTTTTCCTGTAGCGCCTACAACGGCAATTTTTTTGAGTCTAAAGTCTATCTCCTGCATGGTGATACTTTCTCCCACTCTTCCCAGAAGGTAGGGAAGGATTTAGCAACGCATGCTTTGTTATCAAACTCAATGTCACCGAGTGTAAACTGAAGCAGCGCAAGGCTCATAGCCATTCGGTGGTCGTTGTAGGTCGAAAATACAGTGCCCGCAGGCGCTGCAATATTTTTTCTATTAGGACGGATGGTGATTCCGTCTTCTGTGACTTCTGTTTCGATACCGGCTTTGCCTAATTCGGCTGCCGGTCCCGCGAGTCTGTCACATTCTTTAATTCGCAAATGCGCTACGTTGCGGATGGTGGTTTCACCTTCTGCATATGCGGCAAGTGCGGCAACGGTAGGCACGAGATCTGGACAGTTGCCCATATCTACATCAACGCCTTTCAGTTTGGATGGATGTACGGTCACTCCGTTATCTTTCCATTCAAGCTTAGCACCCATTTGTTGCAGTATTGTGAACATTGCTTTGTCACCTTGCAAAGAATCTTTACGAAGGTTGGCAATGTGCACAGGTTCTGTTCCAAGGGTACCGGCTGCGAGGAAGTATGATGCGTTAGACCAGTCACCCTCTACCGTGTAGTCGCCGTTGCGGTACATACCCGGCTTAACAATGAAGCGTGTTTTGTTCGGGACGGCGGTTTCAAATGAGCGCCAGTCTTTTTCAACCCACTCGGAGCCTTCCAGTGTTTCTACGCGGAAGGTGATGCCGAACAGCTCCATAGCGTCCAAAGTAAGTCCTACGTAAGGCCAGCTCACTGCTTTATTGCCGACAAGATTAATTGTCAGACCACGGGTAGAAGGTGCTGCCAATAGCAAGCCAGAAAGGTACTGACTGGATTCTTCCAATGATATGGAAACTTCGCTTCCTTTCAGTCCATCTGTGTCTAAAACAACCGGCGGACAACCCTCTACGCCTTCGTACGTAACTTCTACTTTAAGGCTTGAGAGTGCATTTGCAAGTTCTTTTATGGGTCTTTCATGCATCCGCGGAGCACCGTGAATGCGGAATTTTCCCAAACCTGCTGCAAGTACACCAGTTAGGAGACGACAAGTTGTTCCGGATTCATGCACGTCACAAGAGACAGGTTCAGCCATGCCGCCTGCCGGAGTGCCGCAGCAACCGGTGACGGTATAAACGCCAGCTTCCCGCCGATAGATTTTTGCGCCGCAGTCGTTAAAAATACCGATGGTGCGTGCTAAATCGTCGCTTTCAAGTACGCCGGATACTGTAGAGTCACCTGCTGCCATAGCGGCGCCGATGATCATACGATGGGATACTGATTTAGAAGCTGGGGCGGTGATGGCGATCATGGGTCTGTCTCCAATTGACTAATAATTATTTTTTTTGTTCATCCGTTGCTGTGGCAATGTCACTGGCTTTAGTAAAGTCCGTGTATTGTCCGGCAGGGTAACTGCCCAGAATACGCAGGGACTGACATTCAGCATGTAACTCTGCAATAAGCTGCTCGTATTCTTCCGTAGAAAGGTCACTTTCGATGTCGACAAAGAAGACGTAACGCCATTTTTCGCCGCGCATCGGACGCGATTCGAGCTTTTTCATATTCAGCCCTTCGCGTGCCATGATGTTGAGCACGTTTGCAAGGGCACCGGGTTTATCCGGTACGGTAAAGAGCAAGGATGTTTTATCCTGTCCTTCTCCATCGCTCGGTTTGGAGCCGATGATGACGAAGCGAGTCCAGTTGTCCTGTGTATCTTCAATGTGTTCAGCCAAAATGTTCAGCTTGAGCAAGTCAGCAAGGCTGCCGTGCCCGATGGCTGCTGCGCCTTCTTCTTCCTGAACTCTTCGTGCAGCCGCTGCGGTGCTCTCTGTCGGGATGATGCGCGCATTAGGTAATGTTGAGCGCAGCCAGTGTGAGCATTGTCCCAGCGGTTGTGGGTGCGAGTACACGGTGTGAATATCTGCAAGCAGTTTTTCACGGGTAAGCAAGCTATGGCTGATGCGGCAGAAAAGTTCTGCCTCAATATAAAGGTTATGCTCCATAAAAAGATCAAGGCTTTGTCCCACTGAGCCGTACAATGAATTTTCAAGCGGGATAACTCCCAACTCACATTCATTGTTAGCTACAGCGCGGAATACAGCATTAAGGTCTTTTTGTGGTGTATAATCTACAGAACGACCCAGAAATTCAATTCCGGCAAAATAGGAAAAGGTACCTTCCGGCCCGAGGTAAGCAACTCGCTGAGGACGCTGCAAAGCACGGGAGGAGGAGAAAATTTCGCGGTAGATAAAGCGTAGATGCTCAATAGGAATGGGCCCGTCGTTGTTAGAACGAAGATTGTCGAGCACTTCCTTTTCGCGGAACGGCTTAAATACTACATCTTGTTTGCCGCGTTTCAGCTTACCTACTTCGAGGGAAAGAGAAGCACGGCGATTGAGTAAATCAAGGAGTTCAATGTCTGTAGCGTCGATTTCGCTGCGAACCTCTTTGAGGCGCGGCAGATTGTCTACGCTGGTATCAGTATCGGCACCTGCATTGTCAGGTGTGTCTGCTTTTTTTTGTTCAGACATACTAGCCTTCCTTGATCTCTTCTTCGATACGCATTCCGAAATGACGGCCTGCAATGTCGGTACGAACGAGAATTTCGTCACCTTTCTTCAAATTAACAACACTGATCGGGGTACCTTTTGTGTCGACTACGCGGATAGTTTCTGCATTTTGCAGGAACACTGCGCCTTCAACACCATTTACTTCGGCTTTAATCAGCAGCATAGGACGAACTTCTGTTTTGCAACGTCCTACGATTGCGATGGAAGTGGAACCGTCGTGGTTAACGATGAGCACTTCGTCGCCGGAAGAAAGTTCTTCAAGGTATGTTGTTTTATCGTGCGGCAACTGTGTATATGCGTGCACAGCTCCTGCATTAATACGAAACGGACGGGCAGCCACGTATTCGTTGTTTTCGGTTTCAGCATGGACGAGGAAGGTAAAGGCAGAAGAATTCCCGACGAGCATACCCTGACCTCTTTTGAGGACGGAGAGTGTATCAACACAAACTCGGTGGCCTAAGCCTGATGAGAGAACTTCTGTGACAGTTGCCGGAACGAGATCCAGCGTTCCCATGGAGAGTTTGCACTGCGCTACAATCTGCTTCAATTGAGTAACTCCATTTGCAGTGACAACCACGCCTTCTACGCCTCTTTCAAGGATGCCGAAAGCAAGATGCGCTTCTTCTGTTGTGTTGGCTTCAACCAGCACGTTGTCAGACTGCGCTAATAAATTTTCAATCGGGATAATTTCCCATCCGTGACCGATAATGACTTGCTCGCCTTTTTTCAGACGGTCTGCTGCCTCTTCTTCGACACTTTTTTCAGTAAGCGTAATGACAGGCATAGACTCTGCTGCGAGCACGGTGCAGCGGGATAGACTGGCTACTCCGGCCATATGTTTTTCCGGTACGATAATGCCGTCGACGCCTGATTCCAGAGCGAGGGTGACGTGATCTTTATTGAACGGTACGCTTGCGAAGAGAACTTTTTTCATTTTACTAAGTCCGGATAAATTCGGGTTAATCGTTTCCTACGAGTTCCATTGCCTGCTCAACATCCCAGTCTTCATGCACTACGCCGCGAAGCGCTTTAACGAGCATTGCACTGTTTTTGTGCTGGAAGACGTTACGACCAACTGAAAGACCGGCACCGCCAGCGCGAACAGAGTCGTGAACCATGGTGATGAATTCGCGAGTGGAGTTCATTTTTTCGCCACCGGCAATAACAACCGGAACACAACATGCCTCTACAACCTGTGAGAAAGAATCGATATCGCCAGGGTAGGAAACTTTTACGAGATCTGCGCCTAATTCTACAGCAACACGGGCACAGTGGGCTACGTTTTTAACGTCGAATGGATTATGAATATGCTGGCCTCGTGCGTACATCATTGCGAGAAGCGGGATGCCCCAATCGTTAGCAATGGCGGATACTCTGCCGAGGTCTGACAGCATTTGACTTTCTGTTTCGTCACCGAGGTTAACGTGAACAGATACACCGTCTGCGCCGTGCTTGATAGCATCTTCAACGGTTGCAGTGAGTGTTTTAGCGTTTGGTGAGGGAGCAAGTGAAGTTGAACTTGAGAGGTGGACGATAAGTCCAACATCACGTCCGCCTGCGCGGTGACCACAACGAACAAGACCTTTGTGCATCAGTACGGCATCTGCGCCACCTTCTGCAATGTTGCTGACTGCTTTTCGCATGTCTACAAGTCCGTCGATCGGGCCAACAGAAACACCGTGGTCCATAGGAACAATAATTGTTCGACCGGTGACTCTGTTAATAATGCGCTCCATGCGGATCTTCTTGCCAATTTCCATCGTATTCTCCTTAGCGTGTACTTTGAAAGCAATCACCCTGTAAGTACGAATGCATTGTTGTTAGCATTATGCAGCAAAAAACTATCTTTGTTTTGCTTGCCCGATCTTTTATCAATCTTTGGGCGTTTGGCATAGTTGCTAAATGTGCATTTTCTTAACAAGTTGCTTCAGTTGTTCCGGATTAGTCCGCTACAGCTTGCGCATAAAAAAAAGAGCCGCAGGCTGTATGCCCGCGGCTCTAAGTTTTCTAGTTGGTGTCGAATCGTTCGTTTACACGAAGGCACCAGAAAACCGGCCACGGGCTTTGCCATAGCTAAAGAAGAACCAAAAATAAAAATTGGTTTCAATATGAGCTGGGTTGGCAAAGATTGCGTTCATGGCGTTTCTGATTCCTTTACAAGTTTGTTAAATTCGATGCTGAAGGATAGATACGAGAGGCGTTTTATGTCAATACGAAATTTAAAAATTGTGGTATATAAGTCAAAAGTCGTATGTAATTGTCTAGAATTACATGATATAAAATCGCCTAAGTAATAAGCGATGCGTTTTTTTGGATTTTTAGATGAATCTGTGTGGGTTGCCTCCGGCGGGCAGGGGTGCGACCCCTTGCATCCCCGCAAGGGAGCACTGCCCCCTTGACCCCGATTAGACCATGTATTTTTGATCTGAGCACAATGTTTTTCCCAAAGATTATTGTTTATAAGACCATAAACCGCGTGTGGTGTTTGTAACATCACTCCGCTAATAAAAATTTTATGAACAAAGGGAGTGAGATGTTTTTTTTCAAGTAGCTGAAGACAGAACTAGAAATAAAAAGGCTGTCTGATAATCAGAACAGCCTCTAATCGTAGGGATGCTAAGCCGCGAGGTGGGTTATATAAAGAACGACCTCGCGAATAAAAGTCTTTGGAAAGGGGGCTGGGGAAGAACCTTTCTACAGAGCCTTAGCCGTTCTCGAAGAATGAGAGATTACGGATGCGGACAGTGCAACAAGGTTTTCCCCAGCCGTCGGAGACATATTTCTTCGCTTCCCCTGTTACCAAATGTTTTTATGAACACGAGAAGCGTCAAATCTGTCTTGAGGCTTGAGGTTCTGGTCAGGATGCCCAAGCACGATGACAGCAAGAGGTACTGCGTTTTCCGGTGCTTTAACGAGTACACGCGCTGCATCTACACGATCTTCTTCAGGCCATAATCCGCACCATACTGCGCCGAGTCCTTCGCTGTGTGCTGCAAGAAGTAGGTTCTGGATAGCTGCGGAACAATCGAGCATCCAGTTACCCGGATATTTTTCAACGTTACGGTCACCGAGTACCATGATGGACAACGGAGCTTTTGCAGCCATGCCGATGTACGGGCTGAGTTTGGCAGTTTTTTCAAGCTGTGCTTTGTCGTCTATTACAATGAACTGCCAAGGCTGCTCGTTACCGGCGCTAGGAGCTGCCATGGCGGCTTTGAGCATGGTGTCAATTTTTTCTTCGCTGACTGGCTTTGCTGTGAATTTGCGAATAGAGCGACGGTTGGCAATGGCTTCAAGTACGTTCATGTTCTCTCCTGAAGATTCTGTTGTGTTAGTTTTGAGGGAGGATTGTAGCACAGGCTTGCTACAGCTTGTCCTGATATGCACCTGCGGAATAGGTAAGCTCGTAACTGTGGCTGTAAATTTCTACCAAGTTGCCGAACGGATCTTCGCAGTACACCATGCGGTACGGTTTTTCACCCGGGTAGTATTCGCGTACAGGCATGCGTTGTTTTCCGCCATGTTCTACAATTTTTGCGGCAAGCCCTTCAACATCAGGGTCTTGAACGCAGTAATGGAAAATGCCTGATTTCCAGTACTCAAAATTATTTTCGCGGCGTTCTGCATTGGGAAATTCAAAAATTTCCACACCAATTTTGTCGCCTGTGGAAAGATGGGCAATTTTAAAGCTGCCCCAGCCTTTACCGAAAACATCGTTACACATGATCCCGATGGCGGATTCATCCTGTTTAATTTCGGTTGGCGGCATAATAAGGTACCAACCCATAACTTTTGTATAAAATTCAACTGCCTTTTCAAGGTCTGTTACGCTAAGCCCTATATGCGAAAAATTTCTTGGATATGTCATGAGTGGTCTCCTCGTGTTTTCATTTTGCTTCACGCATGAAATATAACCTGTTATTTTTTCGATACAAGAAGGCACTTTTTTCTCTTATGCATACCTTTTGGTAAGTTTTATTGGTACTAGCGTATTTCAAGGAATATTTTTTTTATGATTAAATGGAACGGGAAGGAATATCGATGCCCTGTTGAAGTGGGCATGGATGCTATCAGCGGTAAATGGAAAAGTCTTATTCTCTGGCATCTGCACGAAGGGGATAAGCGATATAAGGAACTGGAGCGTATTGTTCCGGGTGTGAGTCAAAAGATGCTGACGCAGCAACTGAAAGAAATGGAGCGCGATGGATTACTTATTCGCACCGTTTATCCCGAGGTTCCACCGCGCGTTGAATATGCACTTACCCCGTTAGGGCACAGCGCTTTTCCCATTTTAAAGATGATGCATGACTGGGCAATTGATGAGTTGGGCTGCGAGCATGCATGCACTCGTAGTTCTGATTAAAAGATATATTGCACTATGCTGCGCTGTGAGTTTTGCTTTGTCTTATAAGAACGTCGGGCAGGGCACGCACAAAGTCCGTTTGGTCAGTAGGTAGGGCTCCGTAGCATGTAACGTTTGATCTGGGAGTAATCATGAAGCAAGGCATCCGGATAGAATCTGATTCAATGGGCAATATTGAAGTGCCTGACGATTGTTACTGGGGCGCACAGACGCAGCGTTCGTTGCATCATTTTTCTATCGGCGCAGAGCGGATTCCGCTTGAAGTCATTATCGCGCTTGCTCATATCAAGAAAGCAGCAGCACATGCCAACGTAGAAATTGGTGTGCTTTCGGAAGATGTGGGGCAGCTCATTATTGACGTTGCGGATGAAATTTGCAACGGCGGGCATGATGGTCAATTTCCGCTTCATGTGTGGCAAACGGGTAGTGGTACGCAGACAAATATGAATGTGAACGAGGTGATCGCCAACCGTGCAAATGAAATAGCTGGCAGCCCTTTAGGAAGTAAAACTCCTGTGCATCCTAATGACCATGTGAACCGCTCGCAGTCTTCAAACGATGTTTTTCCAAGTGCTATGAATGTGGCAGCAGCCATTGCCATAGAATATTATCTTATTCCCTCCATTGAAGCACTAATCAAAGTTTTTGCAGAAAAAGCTGCTTTGTGGGCTGATGTTCCTAAGCTGGGGCGCACCCACAGGCAGGATGCTGTTCCTATGACCGTAGGGCAGGAGCTTTCTGCCTACGTGTATCAGCTTGAAGCTGATCTTGAGCGGTTGGGGCAGGCGCTGCCGCAGTTGCATACGCTTCCTCTTGGTGGCACAGCAGTCGGAACAGGTTTGAATACTCCGAAAGGCTTTGCAGAGCGTGCCATTGGGCACCTTGCAGAATACATAGGTATTCCGTTTACGCCTATGGAAAATGCTTTTGCAGGGTTATCATCAAGTGATGACATAGTTTCCGCATCTGGTGCTGTACGTACTCTTGCATGTACTCTTTTGAAAATCGCAAACGACATTGCTTTGCTTTCTTCCGGCCCGCGTGCTGGGATCGGCGAATACATTCTTCCTGCTAATGAACCGGGCTCTTCAATTATGCCGGGGAAGGTGAATCCTACACAGTGCGAAGCGTTGTCTATGGTGTGCGTGCAGGTGATGGGGCTTGATTCCTCATTGGCTTTTGCAGGCTCACAGGGGGTTATGCAGTTGAATGTGTACCGCCCGTTGATGATTTATAATCTTCTCTCTTCAATCCGTTTGATTACAGACTCTACCCGTATGTTCACACAATATGCAGTGGCAGGGCTTGAGTTGAATTTCAAAAAGATTGAGGACTACTTGTCTTCGTCTCTCATGCTTGTAACGGCGCTTACGCCGGTTATCGGATATGACAAAGCCGCTGAGGCAGCAAAGAAAGCATACGAGCAAGATAGAACGCTTAAAGACGTTGTTCTTGAAGATGGATTGCTGGACGAACAGTCATTTGATGACGCTATGAACTATATGCGCATGGCGAAACCGCACGAAGAGTAATCTCTTGAACTGAAGAATGTATTGAGCGCTGCTCTACCTTGAAGATAATCGAGGTGGGGGAGCGCTTTTTTGTATGGAGTGTGGATGTGTTTTGTGTGTGAGCTGCGTGATGCCCACGGAGGCATGTTCTTGGCGTGAACATTGAAAATTGGACGAAAAAAAAGACCCACTATAAAGCGAGTCATAATTTTTCAAGTGGTGCCGCGACACAGAATTGAACTGCGGACACGGGGATTTTCAATCCCCTGCTCTACCAACTGAGCTATCGCGGCACGACGAGGAAATATCTACAGGAAGCTGACATATGATGCAAGTAAAAAATAACTGCAGCCATCTTCTTGAAGATGGTGCCGCGACACAGAATTGAACTGCGGACACGGGGATTTTCAATCCCCTGCTCTACCAACTGAGCTATCGCGGCACAGGTGGAAGGTTTAGAGAAAGACCGGCGTGTTGGCAAGCATTTTTTTAAAAAAAGTACATTTTTTTTATAAAAAACCAAAAAGCACGCACGGAACGCTCATCTGCTGTCGTGCAGATGTTTAGAGTTTGCAGTGTAACTGCAAACTACATTGCGTTAACTTCCTTAATAAACTCTTCGCCAAATCTAGTATTAAGCAAACGTTCGAGCGCTGCGATCATTTCCGGATCATAGAAATTCTCCATCTCTTTCAAGATTTCAAATGAATTTTCAACGGACAATGCAGGGCGATACGCACGAGGTCTGATAAGTGCGCAGAACGTGTTTGTAAGACCGAGTAATTTTGCCGGAGGAATAATATCCTTACCGTGCAAATGGTCCGGATAGCCGGAGCCGTCCATCTTTTCGTTCATCTGCGTTACGGTTTCTACAACGGGCAGCCCGAATTCAATATTGCTGAGAACTTCTTTTGCATGCAACGCATGTTTATCCATCTCAACTTTTTCATCCGGTGTCAGAGCACCCGGTTTCAGCAAAATCTCGCGCGGTACAAAGAGCTTACCAATCTGGGAAAGGTTTGCTGCTGCTTCAATGGTAGAGATTTCTGCGTCGGACATATTTAAGTTACGGGCAAGTTCTATAGAAACTGATTCGAGCATACGGGTGTGACCGCCAAGGTACGGGTCAATATGCTCAATGGTGCTTGCCAGTGCAGTAATCGTTTGCTGTTCAGCTAATTTTCGTTGCTCTTCAGCTTCAACAGCGGCGGTAATGTCACGGAAAACGGAAACAATGCCGTTAAGCGTGCCTTCCCCGTCGAAGAACGGTGCTTTGGATATCTGCATCACGTAACGCTGTGACTGAAGGTAAATCTTCTCTGTAATGTTGATGGACTCTTCAGACATATTCACAAGCTGGTCGGAGGACGCAAGGCGGTTTGCCGTTGCGTAACCGAAGACTGCGGTGTCATCCAGTCCATGCATTTCCTCAACAGTACGACCAACGGCATTTGCAAATGCCGGGTTCACGTACTGGTATATTCCATCATTATTTTTGAGCGCGATATAATCCGGAATAGTATCGTTAATAGAATCAAGGAACATTTTCTGTTCTTTGATCGTCATAGCGAGTTCGCGGAAGTTATCTGCAACTTTTTTGTTGTCCTGTGAAATGAGCAGCCACCAGAACAGGAAGATAACCAGTGTAAAGGCACCGATAGCGAGCAAAGCAATGACAAGAGTTGTCTGGATAGTTGAGGTAAGCTCTGCGCGGGCAATATCGTAGTCAATTTCTTCAATGACCCACCAGTTGATATTCGGAATTTTGATTCCGAATGAATATCCATTTGCCGTATTGCTCAGGTTTTCACGCAGGGCGAAAGGAAGAATGTCTTCTTCAATCGTGCCGAATGATGAATTTATCTCTAAAATGCCTTCCGGTTGCCAAGGGAGAATGTCCTGCAGGGCACCATTTATCTTTTGTACAAGATGCGTTGTGTTGCCTTGCTCGGCTAGTGGAGAAGCGGAAATAATTTCTGTAATTTTTCCTGAAGCAATCTTCGAAAGCATAAGAACAGAAATAGGCTTTGTGTATTCTCCTTCAAATTCCGGCGGGAAAATAGGCAGGAACATGTCGAAAACAAGCCCGTTGCTGCTATTGCGTACAGTGGAAAAATGGACTTTAGGGTTTTGCAGAACAGTATGCACCATATCGAGTTGTTCCTGACTAAGGGCAGAAACGTTTGCGTTGGTGGCAATGTAGGTTTGACCGAACCGGTTGATGATTCGACTGTCGGAAAAGCCTGCATAGCTGGAAAACTCTTCGAGCAGATTGCGCATCATAGGTAACTGTTGCGCAAGGGTAGAGTCATCTGCTTGTGACGCTTCTTCTGCGTACAAGCTGCCGATATTATCACCCAGTAAGTTCACTTCTGAAGCAAACAGACGGAACAGGTCGGCATTAATGAGCCTGTCACCTTGTTCAGCCATTGCTTGCAGCCAGTTGTTGATGCTTTCCGAACGCCCTGTTGCCAGCAGCTTCTGCTGCTTTTCAAGGCGAACCTTGAGTACTGCTTCTTCACTTTTAATGTGAATGAAGCAGAGTAGCGCAGAAATGACAACAATAGCGGAAAGCACAGCGATGCCGAACCATTTTAGACGAGAGCGCTTATCCTGCGTAACGGGAAGCTCATAGTCATTCGTTTTAGTAGGCATTTTCAGCTCCGGGATCATTTTTTTCGGCTTGGAAGCCGGTTGATTTTTTTTCACAGGGATATGTGCCCAACGATTAGTTTCGTTTACAGAAAACTGCGGTACATAGTGAGAGAATTTTGAATGCGAGAGTACCAGTTTTGTCTGGTTGTCCAGCACCCATGCATCACCTTTATAGAAGACAACCAACACTGCATGACCAAGACGTCGGATGTTGTCCATAAGTGCGACAATTCGCATGGAACTTGCGGGTACTCCCAATTCTCGTAATGCATAGTACTTGGCAATTGCGTAATCTTCGCAGTCTCCTGATTTCTTAACGAATTCAGGTGGTGATGCCCAGTACTCGCGTTTTCCCCAGTTTTCTCTATCAAGGCGATACGGCCACTTGTTAAAGTAGGCATTCACCTTGCGTAGTTGCTGCATACGTGATGCGGAAACAATTGTGCTTTTAAATTGTTTCCAGCGTTTTCGCTGGTTTTTTCCGGACGTAGGTAGCGAATTTGAAAGATATTGCTGCTTATGTGCAGACATTTTATTTACAATACGTTGCCACCGAGCCAACGTTTTATTTTTGCCCTTTAATTCCATAGTGCGAAACAGGCGAATGTTTCCTCTATTATCTTTTAAGGGGCCTGTACTTCTAGAAACTTTTTTCCGTGGCCTCGGTGTTGATTTCTTTACCGGGGGCGGCTTGAACAGCATTCGGAATGCTGATTTTTTCTTTCCTTTAGAAAGAGACGCCCCTTTTGTACTGACAGAAGGTCTGGATCTATTCGTCTTGGATTGTGCAGAAGCTTGCAGGCACTGTGTTGCAAGGAAACAGCAACATACAATACTGACAAGGGTTACACAAAATATTGTCGAATTTTTCCAGTGGTGCAATTACCGTTCTCTCAGAGCGTTTTGTTTTGCCTTTAAAATTGGTTTCAGCAGATAGTCGAGAACAGATTTTTTACCTGTCAAAATATCAACTGAAGTTGTCATACCGGGAATAATTGGCAAGTTCTCTCCCCGATACATAATAGTATTGGTTTTTGTGCGTAGTTTTACAAGATAAAAACTTTCGCCACGCTTGTCTTCAATTGTATCAGCGCTAATTTGTTCTACGTAACCCTCGAGTCCACCATAAATAGAAAAGTCATATGCTGTAATTTTGATCATTGCTTTTTGCCCCGGATGCAAGAATGCAATGTCAGCAGGACGCACACGTGCTTCAACAAGCAATGTATCATCAAGTGGTACAATTTCCAGAATAGTATCACCCGGTCTAATAACCCCGCCAAGCGTGTTAGCTGCAATCTGTTTAACTGTGCCGCGCACAGGTGCACGCAAGTCGGTACGTGTTACACGGTCGTGACCGGCAGCCATTGCTTCGCGTAAAGAACGCATTTCAACACGGCGTTGGTTGATTTCACGATGTGCTTCGTTTTTAAATTCTGCATAGCGCTGTTTTGTCCGTTCTCCGGCTTCTTCTGCGGCTCTGCGGATACGTGGAATCGCAAGTGACAGTGCTTCAATGTCACCTTGCAGCTGAATTAGGTGCTCTTCAAGCTGAAGGTAATCGATTTTTGGGTAAACTTTCTTCTTCATAAGCGGGCGGGCAATGTCGCGACGTTGTTTTGCAATATTATGGCTGGAAATAAGCTGCTTTCGCTTACTGATCATTTCCTGAATCTCTTGGTCTCGCTGAAACTGCTGTGAAGCGAGTACGCTGAGTTCACTTTCCAGTTTCATCTTACGTGAGTTGTAGATGGATATCTGATCTTCCACCATCTGTGGCGCTTCTTTTGTCAGATCTTCAGGATAGGCAAGCGGAGTGTCGTTTGCTTCTGCTGTAAGGCGTATGATCGCTATTTTATGTTCAAGAGACTTTGACTCTGCGTCACGAACAACACTTTCTGCCTGTTCATTGTCGATGCGGACAAGAATCTGTCCTTTTTCAACAATCTGACCTTCGGTTACAAGCAGTTCGCTTAAGATTCCGCCTTCGAGGTTCTGCAATTCCTGAATCTTTCTGGACGGAACAACAGCGCCCATGCCGCGGGTTACTTCATCAAGTACTGCGTAATTTGCCCATACTCCGAACGCGATAAAAACGAGAACGATAAATATAGAGAGGAGATATGCTTTGGGGTGACCGCGATGACGCAGGGCGGCATCAACTTCACTCATGAATTCAATATCTTCATTTCTAAAACGAGTTTTTTTCATGGTGATAGACTCCTACGCCGCTCTTGTCGGTGCTTTTTTGATCTGATCTTTTTTCAACGCTTCAAGAACTGTCGCTTTAGGGCCATCTGCTACTACCTTCCCGTTATCCATTACTATAAGTCTATCAACAACATCCAGCATGCTAAGGCGGTGCGTGATGAGAATAAGTGTCTTACCCGGCACGATATGCGCTAGTTTGCGCTTAAATGTGAGCTCAGAGCCGTTATCCATGTTGGAACTTGGTTCGTCTAAGATAATGATATCCGGATCGGTCAAGAGCGCCCGAGCCAGTGCAATGGATTGGCGCTGACCACCGGAGAGCGACATGCCGCGTTCACCGACCTGTAGGCCGAAACCGGCAGGGCTAGACTGAACAAACTCTGTAACGCCGGCAATGGATGCTGCGCGGAGAATCGCGTTTTCATCTGCCTGCGGGTTACCTATGGCGATGTTGTCGCGCACCGAGCCGTAAAATAGATAGTTATCCTGTGATACATAGCCGGTACGGGATCGGAGGTCGGCTATATCCATTTGGCGGATATCAACGCCACCGAGTTTTACTGCGCCTTCTGTAGGACGGTACAGACCAACGCAGAGTTTGCCGAATGTACTCTTACCGGAACCCATTCTGCCGATAATGCCTACTCGTTCACCTTTACGGATTTTTAAGTGAGTATCTTCAAGCGCAAAACGTTCTGCATTTGGATATTTAAAAGCAAGTGAATCAAAAGTGAGTGACGCGTCCAGCTTCTCATAGCTGATACCAGTGTATTCATCCTGAGATTCCGTAGGAAGCTGCATAATCATATCGAGAGATTTTAGTGCCATGCGTGACTGCTGCAAGCGTGAGAGCATTCCAGCAATCTGGCTAAGCGGTGCCATTGCACGACCGGCGAGGATGTTACAGGCGATAAGACCACCCATAGTTAATTCACCTTCGCTGATACGGTATACACCGAATACAATAATAAAGACTGAAACGGTTTGAGCCGCAAACATTGTGAAGGTCATAGAAAAGTTTGCAAGGCGTTTTGCGCGGTTGCTGGAAGCAGCACTCATGCCGACTACTTTTTCCCACATCTGCTGCATGTGGCCTTCAGCCATGCTTGTTTTTACTGTTTCAATGCCGTTAATGATTTCGATAAGCAGGGCGTGTTTTTGCGCACCCTCTTTGTAGCCGGATTCAATGGCACGCTGGAACGGAAACTGTAAAATGATGCCGACGAGAATTACGACGGGGATAGCAAAAGCGGGAATAAGCGCCATTGGCCCGCCGATGAAATGAATAAGCGTGAGGAATATGAACAAAAACGGTAAATCAACGATAGCGAGCAAGGTTGTCGAGCTGAAGAATTCACGGAGTGATTCAAATTCTCGCAGGTTGTTCGCCATTGTTCCTGTGGAGTCCGGCTTGTCATCCAGACGCAACGCCATAATGTGTTGCATAAGCCGAGAAGCGAGGATGATATCAGAGTTTTTCCCTGCAACGTCGCAGAAGTAACTCCGGAGGTTGCGGAGTATAAAATCAAACAGAAGTGCGATACCGATACCAATAGCCAGTACCCAAAGCGTATCAATCGCGTTGTTAGGTACTACCCTGTCGTACACGTTCATAAAGAACAGCGGTGAGGCAATGGCAAGCAGGTTGATGATGATGCTTGCAAGTCCGACATGCTTATAAATTGGTAAGAAATAAAGAATGGTATCCCAGAACCAGCGCTTTGTTTTTAACAGTTTTAATTGGCTGGCTCGGCTGTCGAGACGTCCTTTAATCTGCCCGAAGATTACATAGCCTGCGTATTCTTCCTCGAGCTTGTCATTCAGAACAGAAATCGGCGTGCTATTCATTTCTGGAAAAATAACTTTTGCGTGTGTTTCTGTCAGGGATGTGAGCACTCCCGCGCCCTTGTTCTTAAGAAGAATAATGCAAGGAAGGGTGAGTGTAGAAATTTCTGCGAGAGAATTACGACGCACAGCCTTGGCATTCATACCGGCTTGTGTAGCAGCACGCAGGCAGGCCGAGGTGTGCGATTGTGTTCCGTGTTCTGGAAGACCGGCCTTGAGTTGTTCAAGGGTGAGTGGTTTTCCGAGTAATGAAAAGAGGTGTACGAGAGAGCGCAATAGGGGTGATTCAAAATCAACATCTGACGGCAGTGGGGCATCAACTATTGTTTTAGGCCCTGCGGGAGGCTGCTGGTTTGGTTGTGCAGGGTTGCTGGCGTCGTTTGAGGCGGGCTGTTGAGCTTGTTTGGGTGCAGGCTGTTGAGCTTCTTCTTTCGAAGATTTCCCTGTGTCGTCCGGTTCGGATTTAGCAGTAGCTTCCGGCACAGGCTGTTTATGATTAGAATCAGGCATGAGCGCTCCCTATATTCATACTTCCATTGTTGATAACAAGGAAATACTAATAACGTGTAGTAATGTATCTAATATTTTCCCACAAAATTTTGAAAAAGTATACACGAGACAATGCTATTAACTCTATGTGAGCCGCGTGTTTTCACGTGTAACTATCATTCGGTATGACATGTAAAGAGGTGTAAGATAATAATATGTTGGCACAAAAAATCTAGTTAGGAGATAGCTGTTGTTTATTCAATGAGTTACATGAAATGTCAGCACGAATGCCGACCCTATCGTAGCACAGAAGACATCTTAGAGGTTGTTTTTCTCATAAATTTTCACATGAGATATTGTATATAATACTAAGTTGTTAAAACTATATTGTTTTAAACATATCAGACGAGGGAAGCTGTTTTCGTGGATTTCAAATGTTTTGATAGGATTGTGGATAGTGTAAAAACTGTTTTTTCTTGAGAAGTTATGTTGATCCGCGTATACGAAAATAGTTGTGGGCAGGGCTTTGGGGGGAACATACCAAGTCATGTCTACTATTAGGGGGCTTGCTTTATTTTTGAGTAAGTGAGTGAACATATCAGGAGTGCTTTAATGAAAAGAATGTACGCGTTGTTAGTAATGACTGCGGTACTGTTGGGATGTGTGAGTGTTGCTTCAGCAGAAATTTCGTTGAAAGAGACAGTGCTTGCAACATTGAAAACATATCCGCGTATTGCCGCGCTTGAAAGTGAAAGTAAGGCTGCAAAGCAGGATAACAGATCTGCATGGGGTGGGTACCTTCCAGACGTAGATGCAACCGGTTCATACGGACCGACACAGCATAATAGTCCTACCACTCGTTTTCAGGGTAGAGAAGACGAATGGCGCGGAGCACTTGAAGGCCGTGTCAGCATTACTCAGCTTCTTTATGATGGTCGGTTTACCCAGAGTCGCGTTGAGCGTACTGAGGCCTCATACAAATCTTCACAGAGCCAGATCATAGATGCTGGTGAACGATTTGGTCTTGATGCTGTTATTGCACATCTTACCGTAATTCGGAATAAGGCTCTTGTTGAGCTTGCAGAAGATAACGCACAGCAGTACCGGGATATTCTTGTTTCTATGCAAGAACTCGTTGATGCTGGCGGCGGCAGTGTTGCTGACCTTACCCTGACTCAGGGTCGTTTGGCTCGTGCTCTTGCAACACTTGCTACACAGCATAGTGAGTATGAAATTGCTGTTGCACAGTACACACGTTTGACCGGTATGGATCCGGAAGAGCTTGAAGATGTAGAAGTTTCTGATGCTGCACCAGTTGATATTGAAACAGCATTCATGCGCATGCAGTCCGAAAACCCGAGTCTCGATACTCGTAAACACGAGCTTGATGTCGCGCAGGGACTCATCGACGAACGCGAATCGTACTACTATCCTAAATTTACTGGTGAAGGTTCATACAACTACACTGAAGAAATGCAGGGTGTAACAGACTACACCACTGATTTCCGTTTCGCTGTAGTAGGTTCATGGAATCTGTACAACGGTGGTAGCGATCTTGCTGCAACCCGTGCAGCAGTCGCTCGTAAAGTGACAGCTCATGAAGACTTCCGTGATACCATTGATGAGCTTTACAGACAGGTTGCTGCAACTTGGAGTGAACAGCAGGCTGCATACGAACAGGTTGAACAGTACAATAGTGCTGTTGGCTTCAACGTAGAAACACGTGACGTTTACGCTCAGCAGTTTACTGTTGGCCAGCGCACCTTGCTTGACGTTCTCGATGCAGAAAATGAATTATTTGTTACCCGCGGACGTCTGGTGTCAGCAAAAGTGAACGTGCTTATTGCTTCCTACCGTCTGCTCGCCCTTGGTGGCGGACTTGTACCTTCCTTTGGTTTACAGGCATCTGATTACGTTTCAGTGGCTGAATAGTACAAGAGTGAATTGAATTTGAAAGTGGGGGGAGAGAAATCTCTCCCCTCTTTTTTTATGTGAAATTTATGAGGAAGGACGATGATGAGCACTCATGATCTTTCAGTAGAAGTTTATGCAGGGGCACCTGCATTGGATTTCGATAAGCAATTTGCAGGAGCGAAAAAACGTATTTTCCTGCATGCAGCAATTTACAATCGCTTTGCAGAGAATGCTGCTGTCAGTAATGCGCTTGAGTCTGCTCTTGCTTGTCCTGATGTTACTTTGCAGGCTGTTCTGTTGCCCGTGTGGCGTGATATCGTCTGGATGGATGCTGCATGTCAGCTAGTGCGTCCCGAGGGCTCTCGTGATGACATGCTGAAAAAGGCAGAAGTGTCCCGGGAGTTTTTCTTGCGGCTGGCGAAAAAGTATCCACAGCAGGTCACAATATATGAAGGCAAAAGCTTCCCCGCGTTTCCGCTTGTGATTGTGGACGAGACTATTTTTTGCGGCCATTACGCACATTCGCAAGTGTTGGCACCGGAAGGGCTATGGATGCAACTGGCTGTGCCTACAGGTTTATTGCGACATTTAGCTGATTCAAAAGTTCATTCTTTTGAGTACGATGCACACTGTGAACATCAACTAGGTACACAACAGCTTAGTAAGAAGAAAGAAATGTCACCGCATGAGCGGGCAGTCTTTAGATATATTCAGGAGTGGAAAGAGGCAAAGGGTGCGGTGATTACGTCGTAGAAGTTGTCTTTTGTTCTGCAAGAGCGCGTGGGAGCGTTATGCGGAACAGTATTCCGTGTGCGCGGTTTTCAGCACTAATGGTACCATCATGCTGCTCGGCAACTTTTGAAACAAGGGCAAGTCCTAGTCCTGTACCGGGAACACTTTCGCCTTCAGCGCGGGAAAACGGTTCAAAAATAGAAATCAGCTCAGCCGACGAAAGCGTACGGTAGAACGAGTTGAAAATTTCGACACTGACAGTTCGTGAACTTGAGAACGTTGCGGCTCTGATTGTTCCTTTATCTTTTGAAAACTTAAGCGCATTTGACATCAAATTGCTGATAGCAAGATTGACCATCGGATAGTTGCAGGTGATGACGCAATCATGTGAAAAGTTTGTCTGCACTACGAGTTCTTTTCGTTCAATAATCGGTGCACTTTTGCGCAATAATCGTTGAACAGTATCGGTGAGGTCGCAGGCGCCAATTTCGCCGATCTGCGTGTTAAGTTCCATTTTAGATAGCTTAAGAATTTCTTCAATCAATCCATCAAGTTCAGCGACTTCACCCCGAATAGAGTTTAAATGTTTGATGACATTTTTATAGTCGTGTTGTTCACAGCTAAGATATGCCAGTTCTTCAGACATTTGAATTCTTGTAAGCGGGCTGCGCAGTTCATGCGAAATGTTGGCTGTGAGTTCGTGCCGAAAGCGTGTCATCTGCTCAAGGTTGTCTGCCATAATATTGAACGTGCGGGAAAGGCGACCCACTTCATCGTCATCAACAGGCACAACTCGTTCGGAAAGATCACCGGTTGCAAAGTTAATTACTTTTTCTTCTAAATCCTTAAGCGGGCGTAATGTCCGTGTTATTAACGGAAGCACAATCAGCCCGATCAAAAGACCGGTTCCGGCGGTAGGCACAAGGAAATCTATAAGAATTTTGTGCGAAGGCCACGTTGTCTGCTGTACTATGGCAATCTTACCTTTGCCGTTCCATAGTGAAATCGGAAAAATAAGCACTTGCAGTTCGTCTGTTTCCAGAGAACGGAAGAAAGCAAGCTGGATGTCATCCTTGAGCGTTTTGGTCGAAAAAATAGTGTGGTCAGGGATAGCCGTATTTGGGCTGGTGATTATGCCACCACTAGGTGTGATAACCCACAGATACTCGGCTTGAAGTGTGTGCTGCAAGCCGGGTAGTACCTGTGAAATTTCACGCAAAGTTGCTGCTCCTTCAGGGTGCGGAACAACGTTCAGACCTGCAAATTCAGTATTGAGCAGCGTCGAGATCATCGGAATAGAGCGGACAATAGACCGTTCTGCGTCCCGATGCATTGTTATGGAGAACAGGATAACGTAAATTGCTAAGCTGAGCGCAAGAATTAAAAGAAATGTTGCGATCAGCTTAGCAGAAATAGACTTGAGTACCATTAGTCGCTCAGGAACATGTACCCTTTGCCCCACACTGTGCGGATGCGGTGAGCATGCTCGTTGTATGGCTTTAAAATGTTGCGTAGTTTAGATATGTGTACATCAATACTACGGTCATAGGCATTAAATTCACGTCCCCAGACCTTAGTCATAAGATCGTCACGGGAGAATTCGTGATTCGGGCTGCGCATGAGCTCTGCCATGAGCTTTGTTTCTGTTGGAGACAATGTAATGTGCTCATTGTCGATAACGAGAATTTGTCTACTTGCTTCTAGCGCAAGGCCAGCACATTCGATCTGATGTGAAGATATTTTGGCTGTGCTGTTGTCGAAACGGCGTAAAATAGCTTTAATGCGGGCTAGAAGTTCGCGTGGGTTAAATGGTTTTGAAAGATAGTCGTCTGCACCTAATTCCAGACCTACAATACGGTCTGCGTCGTCCCCGCGTGCGGTAAGCATAATGATCGGGATAGTAGATTCCGTGCGGATATCGCGAAGGACTTCCAGACCGTCTTTGCCCGGAAGCATGACGTCAAGAATGATAAGGGACGGAGCAATGTTGCGGATGCTTGAAAGAGCATCGTGCCCATTGAGAATGGATACGATGTTAAAACCTGAATTTTCTAAATATTCAGTTAAGAGATCTTGCAACTTCGCATCGTCATCGATGATAAGGATTGTTTGTTCCATGGATAGTGCACTTGGTTATGTTGTTTCGTGTCTGTAAAACACACGTTTTTTTGGAAAATACCAATGTTGTAGTAGGGGGCCGATTACTAAAGTTAATATTGTAAAACGTACTTTAGCAAATGTCGGAGGACAACATTGGTTAGCAAGTGTAAATATTACGTTGTTAAATGATTCCCGATAACAGAAAAAGAGTGCTTCACGCGCTCTGGTGTGATGATTGAAAGTAGTTAGTTATCAGGTAAATTGCTTTTGGGTTATATAAGAAAAAAGTATAGAAATAAATACGCAAGCTGCAATTGTATAAAATACATTGTAACGTAAGAATATAATTATATCTTATGACCCGATAAAAAGTAATATTATGTAATTGTCTTACCTTTAAGCCATAACTCTATTTGTTTCAATGGGATACATTTATTGTTTTAAATTCAAGGTAAGATTGAGTGTCTCTATAGCATGTTACGGAGGATGAATGAGTATTGCATCAAAGCGCATTGGGTGGATTGGGACAGGCGTAATGGGTAAATCTATGTGCAAACATTTGATAACATCTGGTTGCACTGCCTTCGTATACAATCGTAGCGCAGAAAAAGCGAAAGAACTTACTGACCTCGGTGCTACTCTTTGCAGTTCACCAGCTGAAGTTGCAGCCAACAGTGATATTGTTTTTACAATTGTCGGATTTCCTCAAGATGTCGAAGAAGTCATTCTTGGAGAAAACGGCGTTATTGCAAATGCTAAAGAAGGTACAATTGTTGTAGATATGACAACATCTACACCGTCGCTAGCAAAGCGCATTGCAGAAGTTGCTGCAGCTAAAAACATGGCAGCACTTGATGCTCCGGTATCCGGTGGAGATTTAGGTGCACGCGAAGCCACTTTGGCAATAATGGTCGGTGGTGATTCCGAAACATACGCTACAATGCTTCCATTTTTTGAAGCAATGGGCAAGAACATTCAACGGATGGGCGAAGCCGGAGCAGGACAACACTGCAAAATGGCTAACCAAATTTTGATTGCAGGAACAATGATCGGTACCGTTGAATCCCTTCTCTATGCAACAAAAACAGGAATGGACCTGGACCAAGTTATCGATGTGATCGGTAGCGGCGCAGCTGGTTCGTGGTCAATTAACAACCTCGGCAGACGCATCGCTAAAAAAGATTTTGATCCCGGTTTCTTCATCAAGCACTTTGTAAAAGACATGGGCATCGCGCTTGAAGAAGCTGCAAACATGAATTTATCCCTCCCGGGACTTGCAATGGCAAACCAGTTTTACGTAGCTGCAAAAGCTCAGGGGCTTGAAAATCTCGGTACTCAGGGGTTGTACAAAGTATTTGAAGCAATGAATCAGGCTTAGTCTTATGACAAGGCTCTAGGTCTTGCCCTTGAGGATGCCTTCGGCGAACCTACGGTGTTTGCCGCTTTGCTATCGCTTTCCGTAATCTCTCGTACCTCGAGAACGGCTACCGTTCCGGCGGTTTAAGAACCCTGTTGCACTGTCGCTATCTGTAATCTCTCATTCTTCGAGAACAGCTACCGCTTTGAAAAAGGGCTTCTTAAAAATCTCCTAAAACTTTTATCTGCGAGGCTAGCCCGTTGTTTTCATAACCTCGCGGCTTACGCATCACTACCTTTCTAAAATAAAAAAGGCTGTCCTTCATATGAAGGACAGCCTTTTTTATATCTCTAGTCAGTGAAGTGAAGCCGCGTGAAAAATATTTCTACGGAATTTCATCGCATAATAAAAAGTTTTGAAGGGGGTCTGGGGGAAACTTTGTAAAAAGTTTCAGCCCAGCCGCCGGAGGCAACCTTCTGAAGGCAATAGTCTCCTGACAAAGCGTCGCAGACTTGCCAACGACTTGCTGACGACGTTGTAGCTACCGCAGATTAATTGGCAGCTTCTTCCTTGAGTTCATAAATAATCTCCTGAAGATTTCGTGCTTCGTCGTGCAGTGCAGAAACACTTTGTTCGGCGTTGCCAGCCATAGCGCGTGACTCGTTCGCAATGGCATTAATTTCTTCAATAGATCGTGTAATTTCTTCAGATGCAGCTGATTGTTCTTCAGCAGCGGTTGCGATTGACTGAACCTGCGCTGCGGCAGCATCGGCCATATCAACAATCGATTCGAGCATTTCACCAGAAACTTGTGAACGCTGTGCCGTGGATTGCATTGCTTCCGCAGATTCTTCCATGCCTTTGATGTTCTTTTGTGCAAGCTGTTGGATCGTGCTGATGCTGCTGCCAACTTCGCTTGTTGCACCCATGGTTTTTTCTGCGAGCTTACGTACTTCATCCGCAACAACAGCAAAACCTCGGCCTGCATCGCCTGCTCGGGCTGCTTCGATTGCTGCGTTAAGTGCGAGCAGGTTTGTCTGGTCAGCGATGTCGTTAATGATGGTCATCACCTGACCGATTGCATCAGACTCTTTGCCCAGCTGGTTCATGTTGTTCTGTAGAATACTCGTAATTTTTTGCAGATCGGTAATAGCAGTAATGGTGTCATTAACAACGGTCTGACCTTCTGCTGCCTGACGTCTGGAGCGTTCTGTACGTTCTGCTGCATCGCTTGCATTGCGGGCAACTTCAAGTACGGTCGCGTTCATTTCTTCCATTGCTGTAGCAGTTTCGCTGATTCGTGTGAGCTGAACATCTGCCCCTTTTTCCAGCTGACGGCTTGTGGCTGCAAGGTCTGTTGAGCTGGCGTTAATACTGCCTACCAAACCAGTAAGACGCTCTGCCGCGGTGTTAATACCTTCGCTTGTGGCAACTGATGCTTGCTGCATTGCTTCTTCAGCTCGTGCTGCTGCCTCGCGAGCGATTGCTGCCTGTCGGTTTGCTTCTTTTTCTTTAACTGCCATGTCATTAACGTTTTCACGTAATGTTTCTGCCATGATAGTAAGGGATGCTTGCAAATCAGCGATTTCGTCGTTCCCTTCAGTCTCAATTGTGACATTAAGATTTCCGTGTGCAATTTCCTGAGCAACCTTGTTCGCCTGTAAGACTGGAGTAACGATAGAACGAACAAGGAAAAGACAGAATGGAGCGAATCCGAGTAAAAGAATAATGCCAATGATAGTCATCTGGAAAAGCATGTTCTTTTTCATGGCGCTATCAAATTGATTTTGAAGCATTTGCTTATGCTTTTCGACGTTATCGATGTAAACGCCTGTTCCAATCCAATATGGCGTTCCTTCAATCATTTCTGCATAAGCAAGTTTCGGTTGGTCGCCTTTCCCCGGTTTGTTGAAAACGTATTGTACAAATTTGCCACCGGCAGCGGCAGCATTTTTTAATTCCCGAACGAAGTATACGCCGTTTTTATCTTTTACCTGACCTAAGTCTTTACCAATAAGAGACTTTTTGGTCGGGAGTGCAACGTTGGTTGTGCCCTCGTAAATGAAAAAATATCCTGAACTATCTTTCTTAAAACGAGGTTTTTCCACTGCGTTTTGCATAATGCGATACTGTGTTTCTTTATCACTGATTCCGGATAGTTGGGAGCTAATGGCTAGTGCTAAAGAATGTGTTGCGACTTTGAGTGTTTCCTTTTCTCCATTAAGCATAACTTTTTGCAAATGGAGAACTGCGTCGTCATTTGATTGCATTGTTGAACGAGCATTGAACAGAAGTATTCCTAAAATGAATAACAAAAAAACTGTAAGCAGTAGAAATACTCTTGCCCTAATTGTAATCTTCCTAAACATGTAGCCCCCTTGAGTAATAAGTCCATATCGTGCGGTGGATATAATCTTATCGGCAGGGTGGAACTAATGTTAATGACTGCTTTGAAAAAACATGTAAACAAAACAGCAAGTTGTTATTGTTGGCTTGAGTGGTGAACTGTTTGTTATCGTTATTATAGGTAATTATTGAGACTGCTTAACAACCTGAGTTAGTGAAGTGTTAGAGTTTGCTGCGCACGCAGAAAGAGTAACTAAAAGCGAGTTAGTGAGTGTTTACACTGAAGGTGCAGTTAGTTTGAATATTTGACGTGAATACTACAGTGAAAGTGTAATTACATAAAAAAAGAAGGGCGCATAAGCGCCCTTCTTTATAGGTGACTAAGGAAAGTGTTGCAGATTACTTAAGGTTTTCTGCAAGAAGCTCAGCAATGTGAGTTACTTTCATGCCGTTTTCACGAACATTGGAACCACCGCGCAGGTGCAGGAGACAACCCGGGCAGTCAGCAACAAGACGTTTTGCTTTAGTTGCTTCAATGTTGGTGAGTTTTTTATCCAGAAGAGTAGAGGAAAGTTCTGGGAATTTAACGGTAAATGTACCGCCAAAGCCACAACAAACATCTTCTTCTGCGGAAGGAGCGTATTCGCCAGCCATGTCGATGAGGTTACGAGGCTGCTCAATAACTTTGAGTTCACGACAAAGGTGACAAGATGAATGGTATGCAACTTTTTCGTCAGATTTGTTGAAGTCGTCAGTGGTAACACCGAGAACATCATGAACGTAAGATGAGAAGTCGATGATCTTAGCAGAGAAACGTTTTACTTTTTCTTTGTAATCACGGTCGCCTTCAAGCAGTTCAACGTAGCTTTCTTTCAAGTGGGAAGCACAGGAAGCACAAAGAGTTACGATGTAATCGCAGTTAGTGCCTTCAAATGCATCAACGTTCTGTTTAGCAACGTCGATGGTAACCTGTTTTTCACCCATCATCTGCACTGGAAGACCACAACAGCTCTGCTCCATTGGGTAGTCGATAGCAACGTTATGGCGAGCCATAACTTTTACTGCTGCTTCCATCTGCTCTGGGTATACAAAATCCTGAACACAGCCGGAGAAAAGAGCAACGCGGTGTTTAGGGTTGTGTACCATTGGCTTGATTTCGCTAAAGCGATCGCGGAACGGCTTATCTGCAATAGTTGGGAAAGAACGGAAGCCCTGATCTTTCATAAACATGAGTGGTAAGTGACGCAGGTATGGACCTTTTTTCATAGGTGTCTGAGCCCATTTACCGAAGCGAAGCAGGGAGTGGAACAGTTTGCGGTTTTTGAGAACTTTACCAAGAAGGGTAGTCTCAATAGGCATTCCGCTGTCCTGGTTGATGCGTGCGCGGAGTTCTTTAATAAGACCCGGCAGATCGATACCACCTGCACAAATGCTCTTACAAGCACCACAGTTGATACAGTTGTGTACGAGGTTCTTCGCTTTTTCTTCACCGTGGAAGAAGTAAGTAAGAATGAGGCCGATTGCGCCAATGTAGATGTGACCCATTTTGTGACCGCCAACAAGACGGTAAACAGGACAAACGTTCGCACAAGCACCACAGCGTACGCAGCGGAAAATCTGAGAGAACATTTCATCTTCAGCAATTTTAGAACGACCGTTATCAAGGAATACGATGTGCATTTCTTTTTTCTGGTCTTCTGCGATTGCGCATTCGTTCGCACCACCGATCCAAGTTACGTAAGAGGTCAGAGTCTGACCAGTTGCGTTACGTGGAAGAACTTTCAGCGCGGTAAGAGCGTCAGTAAGTTTAGGAACGAGTTTGTCGATACCAGCGATTGCAACGTGGATACGTGGTGCAGTCGTGGTCAGACGTGCGTTACCTTCGTTGGTTGCGATACCGATGTGGCCATTTTCTGCAACACAGAAGTTAGCACCGGAGATACCCATGTCTGCATCAGCAAAATCACGACGTAATTCCTGACGTGCAACTTTGGTCAGTTTTTCAGGGTCCGGCTCAAGCTCACGACCGGTTCTTGCAGAGAACAGATCCTGTACCTGGTAACGGGAAAGGTGAATCGCAGGCATAACCATGTGGGATGGACCCTCATGACGCATCTGGATGATCCATTCGCCGAGATCAGTTTCAACAACTTCATACTTCTCGTCTTCGAGGTAGTGGTTAAGAAGTGTTTCTTCAGAGGTCATGGACTTTGACTTGATGATTTTCTTAACGTTGTTGTCTTTTGCAATTTTAGCGATCAGAGCGTTAGCTTCTTCAGCATCTTTTGCAAGGTGAACGTGCACACCGCGTTTTTCAGCTTCTTCGGTGAACTGCTTCAAAAGAGCTGCGTTGTTTTTTACAGCGTAGTCTTTGCAATCAGCAATTTGTTTAATGAGAACTGGCTCATTGATATCTGCAAAAGCCTTTGCACGGTTGATACGGTAACCGACAGCAAATGCGTCCATGGATTTACGCAGAAATTCGTTATCAAGAGCTTCCTGCATGTCTTCGCGGTATTCTTTAAGATTATTAGCATTATGCATGATTAGTCCTCCAGGAGAAGAATGTGGAGTTCGAGTGGGCCGTGTGCACCGATAGCAAGTGTGCGCTCGATGTCAGCTGTACGGCTTGGGCCAGTGATGAATGCGGTGTAAGCAACGCCGTCCATCAGATCGAGCAGAAGTTTTTCTGCTGCGATGGAGTCCTCGTACAAGCTGGAAACAGAAAGCACAGCGATGTGTGTTTCGGAAACCATAGTAGCGAGGCGCAGTTCTTCTCCGTTGGACTGCTGAACAATGGAACCTGTGTCGCACAGGCCGCCGTCAGCAATGGTAAATCCTGCGTCGATGCCAGCCATATAGCCGCGCATGCCGGATTTGATGAGTTTTACGCTGGTGCCTTCACAAGCTTTTGCGAGAGCTGCGTACTGGTCATCGGAAAGTTCTGGTGCAGCCAAGATCTTTTCATCAGAAAATTCTGGCTGTACTGCGTCTGGGCTGGAAGGGATAAGAAGTTCGCATGGACTTTTTGCAGCAACATACTTTGCAGCGTATGCAAATGCTTCATCCATGGATTTGATGCTGGTAACTTTCGCTGATACCAGTTCTGCTTTTTCAGTAAAAAGCTTTTTCAGGTCGCTCATGTGACACTCCTGAGACTATGGCGTTCCATAGGAACACCGCTGGACATACCCTTCACCGCTGCATCCTGAAAAAATCAGGCGGGTTTGGTGTATGCAGAACAGCAACCGTAATGGTTGTGAATCTCCTCATCGGATGAATGTCGTACAGAATTCGGTCTTCCGGACAAATTCAGCAAAGCGGCAACAAGTATGCTTTGCTCGTACGGTACACTCAACTTTTCTACTGTGTTCTAGAATGACAGCAGAAAAGAAATGCATATGCAGTAATGCAATCCGTACTTGATTTGTGGCAACTGATTCGGGCTGGCTGGGCGTAATGCTATTCTGACTTCTCAGACAGTTTTCGACAAAGCCTATTGTAGTTAAACGCGTTATCAACAAGTTCAGCGCCGCGTTTAATTTTAACCAGTTCACGAAGTTTTTGGCTGTTCAAAATGAGCTCCATACGTCTTGCGACAGTATATGTATCATCTGCAACCTGAATAACAGGCACGCCAAGTTGTTCGGAACGAGCACGTACAATCTCGTTAGGAGTAATGTTGCCTGTCACGATAAGACAAGGGCAGCCACCTTCCATAGCGATAAGCTGTAAGTCTGTTCTGTCACCACCAACAATGGTGGCAAGATTGGATGACTGGCGGAAATATGTCATGAAATTTTCCACCTGCATTGTACCAATCAAGAAGCTTTGAATTATCCGCTGGGATTGTGAATTACCTGAAATAATTTTCCCTTTGAGGCGCCATGCGAGTTCTGATGCTTTAATAGCGTTAAGCATAGGGTCGCGTGGAACCGTTCCGAATACATCAACGTCGTTCTTTTCTAAGAAAGGAATAAGGATGTCTTCAGTATCGCGTGAAAAATCTTCCGGTACGTCGTTAAACAGTACTCCGAGCATATCGTCGCCGAGTGTATTTTTGATATTGAGAATAGCATCATAATTGAGCCTGTCCCGGCGATATCTATCAACGAGTAATGTTTTTAATCCTAGCGTCTTCGACAGTGTAATCCCATCCACACCCCTATGGGTTCCGGTATATTGGATGGATCCACAACCGCCGACGAGCATAACGTCTTTGTCTTTGGAAATGGTGTTGTAGGCACTTTGGATGGCAGCCAAAGCGTCTGTTTCATCTGAGAGAGTAGTGGCTCTCAGGTTGTTTGGAATAATTACCGGCGTAAGTATATCCGGAGAAATCTCGAGACCGAGAAGTTCCTGGATGACGATGGCGTCCTCATCTCCGAAAACATCATCTACTCGTTTGGGAAGTGACCCCACAGGCTTCATATAACCCACACGCATACCGCGTCGTTGCATCTCCAGCCCTAAAGCCATCAACACAATATTTTTACCCGCAAATGCGTCTGTAGAACCTATGTAAATTCCGATCATGTATTCCCTCCGAAGATGCTTCGGGATATACCTCTTTCGGCAAAATGGCAAATGCCGGAGCAGAAACCGGCACGTTTCTGCTCCGGATTTTTATCGCAAATAAACTGAAATACTAGGCGAGTACTTTTACAGTAGCCTGAGCGATTTCGAGTTCTTCGTTTGTTGGGATAATAAGAACTTCAGTCTTACCACCAGCGTTCAAAGAGCGCTCAGTGCCACGACGTGTAGCGTTTTCTTCGAGATCAATTTTGATACCGAAGAGATCCATGTCAGCACAAACCATTTCACGAACGATGTCGTCGTTTTCGCCGATACCAGCGGTAAATACGATAGCGTCAACATTGCCGAGTGCAGCAATGAAAGAACCAACGTATTTTTTGATACGGTAAACGAACATGTCGAGAGCAGTTTTAGCTTTTTCGTTGCCTGCTTCTACTGCAGCGTGGATGTCACGCATATCGCTCATGCCGCAGATACCGTAGAGACCGGATTCTTTGTTCATGAGTGTATCCATTTCTGCACCAGTGAGACCTTTACGGTCCATGATGAAAGGAACGAGTGCAGGGTCGATATCGCCACAACGGGTACCCATCATGAGACCTTCGAGAGGTGTAATGCCCATGGTGGTGTCAACGCATTTGCCTGCTTTAACAGCAGACATGGAGCAGCCGTTACCGAGGTGACAAATAACGAGGTTAAGGTCTTCAGGTGCTTTACCGAGGAATTTAGCTGCCTGTTTAGCAACGAAACGGTGGGAAGTACCGTGGAAACCGTAACGACGGATCTTGAGATCTTCGTAAAGGCTGTACGGAAGCGGGTAGAGGAATGCTTTCTCAGGCATGGTCTGGTGGAATTCGGTATCGAAAACACCAACGTTAGGAGTGCCTGGGAAAAGATGTTCACAAACTTCAATACCAGCAAGGTTTGCAGGGTTGTGCAAAGGACCGAGTGGAATGTATTTGCGAATGATATCTTTTACTTCGTCAGTTACTTTAACGGATTCTTTGATCTCTTCGCCACCGAGGAGTACACGGTGACCGATTGCGTTGATCTCAGATTTGTCTTTGATTACGCCGTCGTTTTCGTCTGTAAGAAGTTCAACAACACGTTTCATAGCAGTTTCATGATCTGCAAACGGTTCGTCGATAACAACTTTGCGTTCGTTGTCTGTATCTGGAGCGAGCTTGTTAACAAGCTTACTCATATCCTGACCGATACGTTCTACGAGACCGGAACAAAGTGCGGTTTCGTTTTCCATATTGATCAGCTGAAATTTAAGAGAAGAAGAGCCGGAGTTAATTACGAGTACGTTCATCTATTTTATCCTTTAAAATGGCTTGGCTAGATAAGCCCTTTTTCTGCCTGTGCCTGAATTGCTGTAATGGCAACAGTGTTTACAATATCTGCTACGGTGCAACCGCGAGATAAGTCGTTAACAGGCTTATTGAGTCCCTGCAAGACTGGACCGATTGCTACGGCATTTGCAGCTCGCTGTACAGCCTTGTAAGTGTTGTTGCCAGTGTTGAGGTCAGGGAAGATAAATACAGTGGCCTGACCGGCAACTTCTGAATCAGGAAGTTTTGTAGCAGCAACGTCTGCATCGATCGCAGCATCATACTGGATTGGGCCTTCCAACATGAGATGAGGAGCGCGTTCTTTTGCAATTCTTGTTGCTTCAATAACTTTTTCTACGTCTGCACCTTTACCGGAAGAACCAGTAGAGTAGGAAAGCATTGCAATGCGTGGGTCTACATTGAAGATGCGTGCAGTGTCAGCTGAACCGATTGCAATTTCAGCAAGCTGGTCAGATGTAGGGTTCGGGTTCACGGCGCAGTCACCGAATACGAGAACACGATCTTTCAGGCACATGAGGAATACGGAAGAAACAATAGAAGCTTCCGGTTTGGTTTTAATAAACTCAAACGCAGGGCGGATTGTGTGGGCAGTGGTGTTAACCGCACCGGATACCATGCCGTCTGCATCGCCTTTTTTAACCATCATGGTGCCGTAGTAAGTGGTATCACACATGGTGTCACGAGCGTGCTCCATGCTGATGCCTTTCTTTTTACGTGCTTCGAAGTAGGTTGCTACGTAGTCGTCAAATTCAGGGGCAAGTTCCGGCTGAATAATGGTAACATCAGAAAGCTGAAGACCTAAATCAGAAATTTTCTGCTTAACAACCTCAAGGTTGCCGAGAAGAATAATGTCTGCAACACCGCGACGGTTGAGCATTTCTGCCGCACGCAAAATGCGCTCTTCCTGACCTTCAGGGAGAACAATACGCATTTTGTTGGATTTAGCCTTCTGGATAAGGTTAAATTCAAACATCTTCGGAGTAATTTTTTCAGATTTACGAGAGATAACGCGACGGGAAATTTCCGCTGTGTCTACGTTGTCTTCGAAAATACCGAGAGCAGTTGCAACGCGGCGGCTGTCCTGCGGGTCGATACGTCCGTAAAGCTGGTTAAGAGCCTGAATAGCAAGGTAGGTGTGCTGTTTTACGCTGATTACAGGAATCGGAGCAGCAGACCAGCCTTCTACGAGGCGACGAACATTCTTTGCCATTTCAAGACCACCGGTCAGTACGATACCGGAGATATCCGGGTACGCGGAAGACATACGGGATGCGAGAGTAGCAATGATGATGTCAGAACGGTCACCAGGGGTGATAACGAGGCTGGCTTCTTTTACGTAATCGAGGAAGTTGCCAATTTGCATTGCGGCAATGCACAGGTCGTCAACGCGAGTATCGAGGCGATCTTGACCGTAAACGACTTCACCGTCGAGCCACTCAGCCACGTCTTTCATGGTTGGTTTGCTCAGGGTAGGGTCTTCAGGGATGATGTAGACAGCAAGTGCTTTATCTGCATCGTCTTTAGTGCTGATCTGGGAAATGATGTCAGCGCAATGCTCGGAAGTTACTTCTGCACGGTTGATAACAGCAGCAACAATGTCGAGTCCTTTGTCTTCAAGGGAATCGAGTGTGAGCTTGGTAGAGCTGATGATTTCTTCACAGTCCTGCTTCTGGCCGTTGATAACAACAAGAACAGGAGAGCCTAAGTTAGCGGCAATGTCTGCGTTGAGATCGAATTCGAATGCTGCATCTTTACCAAGGAAGTCAGTTCCTTCGCAAAGAACAAAATCGTATTTGTTGGCAAGCTGGGTGTACTTGTTCAGGATATTCTCAAGCAGAATGGAACGCTGACCGTTGTTGATCAGTTCACGAGCCTGATTGAGGGTGTACGCGTAGGTATCCTCATATGGGATATCCATGCCGAAGTATTCAAGAATGAGGTTAATATCGTGGTCTTTTTTGCCATTTTCATCATCGTTGATGATTGGGCGGAAGAACGCAACTTTTCTGATGTCTTTGGTGAGCAATTGCGTCATGCCGAGGACAACAGCAGATTTACCTGTTCTTGCTTCGGTAGCTGTAATGTAAAGGTTATGGGACACGAGGACTCCTTGCATATCCACTGATACTAGCCAATTTTATCGAACCTGCATCCCCAGAACCGTTTTCTGAAGGATACTTTCTGCAGACCGATGACAAACCCGTACACTGCGCTATTGCGGTATAAAATTCAAGCCCTTACGCAGAGTGACTTGCGTGAAAGACCGAACGATACCAGATAGGCAATGTACGGATTTGTTTCAGTCTGTAAGTTCAGGACTTCGTCACCGAACCATAAATCGCTAAGCGACTACAGGGTTTCAGCGTAGAGTTCGATGCTATGCTTCACTTCCACGTCGTCGCGGTTTTGTGAAAGCATATCGTTCATCTGCATCATACAAGCTGGACAGCCTGTTGATACAATCTGAGCACCGGTATCAACAATGTTGTTACGCTTACGTCCACCGATCTTTTTAGAAAGATCGTAATGGTATAATGTGAAGGTACCGCCACATCCACAGCAACGGTCAGCTTCGTCCATTTCTACCAATTCGTAGTTGTTATTCATGCGGATAAGGTCGCGTGGCTGTTCAGCTACGCCGAGGCCCTTCTTAAGGTGACAAGAGTCATGGAAGGTTACCTTTTTTCCGCCTTTAGGAGTTTCGCCTTCCGGCTTAACACCAAGAACGTCAACGAGGAATTCGTTGATATCCATTGCCTTAGCGGCAATCTTTTCAATTTTTTTCTGTACGTCGGCCGGGTACTCTGTACCGTACTTAGGCCAGTATTTCATGATGGTGGAAATACAGGAACCGCAAGGGGCGATAATATAATCGTACTCGCCCTCTGCAAAGATTTCCGCATTGTATTTTACCATCTTGTCATAGGCTGCTTTATCGCCTGCTGAAAGAGCAGGGATACCACAACATGCCTGTGTTGCAGGCATCCAAACGCCAACGCCGTGGTGCTTGAATACTTTAAGGCATGCTTCGCCCATGTTGGTGTACATTTTATCTGCTACACAGCCTGGGAAGAAAAGAACTCGGAGACCGGATTTTCCGGCAGGAGTATCAATAGTTCCGTATTTAGCGTGCAGAGATTTAGTAGCAACCGGATTAAAATGACGGTTGCCGATAAATGGCTCGAGCAAAGGTGCTTTACGGGTAGCCTGAGTTTCAGATGCTTTTGAAGTCATAAGGTTCTGGAATTTAGAACCGAAATCAAGAAGCATGTTGAATAACTTAGGGTTACCAACCATACCGCGCAGTACCATTTTCTTCACTGGGGAAAGGCCCATGTACTCGTTAACGATGCTACGAGCCTTAATGAAGATATCACTGATTTGTACGCCGGATGGGCAGTTAGCGCCGCAAGAACCACAAAGCAGACAACGGTTCAGAGCTTCCTGAACGCCTTCTGCGTCGTTAATAAGTTCTGCTGCAAGACGCTCGAGCAGGGCAATTTTACCACGGGTTACGTCAGACTCCCTCATAGTTTCGGAGAAAACTGGACATACAGCCTGACACATGCCGCACTTCATGCAAGCAACCATCTGGTCGTCCAGCTCCTGAAGGAGCTTCGCTAATTTAGTAAGATCTGCTGACATATTACTAACCCGCGATGATTTTGCCAGGGTTAAGGATGTTGTTAGGATCGATCGCACGCTTCATATTGAGAGAGTAGTCAATAGTTGCGCGGGAAGTTTCCTTTTCCATCCACTTAGATTTCGCCATGCCGATACCGTGCTCGCCGGAAAGAGTACCTTTGAGAGAAAGAGCTACATCAAAGATGTTATCAACAGCTTCTTCTACACGGTGGAATTCTTTTTCGTCGCGACGGTCACAAAGAATAGTAGGGTGCAGGTTACCATCGCCAGCGTGGCCGAAAGTACCGATTGCAAGGTCGTATTTCTTTGCGATGTCGTTGATTGCTGCAACCATTGCAGGAATCTGGGAGCGAGGCACTGTAGCATCTTCAAGAACAGTGGTCGGCTTTGCGCGAGCAAGAGCTGGCAGCGCGTTACGACGAGCTTCCCACAGTTTAAATTTCTCTTCAGCGTCTTTTGCAACGTGAACAGCGGTTGCGCCAGATTTAGTGAGACATTTTTCAACGAGAGCGGCTTCGTCTGCTACCTGACCCGGGTGGCCATCTACTTCAATAAGAAGAATAGCAGCTGCTTCTACAGGAAGACCAGCTTTGGTGTATGCTTCAACGTGCTTAAGAGCTGCCTGATCCATGAACTCAAGAGTACAAGGAACAACGTGTGCAGCGATGATGGAAGCAACAGCTTCAGAAGCTTTGTTAACATCGTCAAATACAGCCATCATAGCTTTAGAAGCTGCTGGTGGCGGAGTAAGTTTGAGGATGATTTCGTTGAATACACCAAGGGTGCCTTCAGAAGCAGCCATAAGACCAGCAAGGTTGTAGCCGGTTACGCACTTAACAGTACGGGAACCAGTTTTAACGAGCTGACCGTTAACATCAAAAAAGTCCATGCCCATAACGTAGTCTTTAGTTACGCCGTATTTGAGACCACGAAGGCCGCCAGCGTTTTCTGCTACGTTACCACCGATAGTGGAAACAGCCTGTGAACCCGGATCTGGAGGGTAGAACAGGCCGCGTTTTGCAACTGCCTGTGCGAACTGAGCTGTAACAACACCAGGCTGAACTACAGCGTAAAGATCTTCTTCGTTAATTTCGAGGATCTTGTTCATGCCGTTGGTGAGAACAACAATGCCGTTACGTTTGTCAGGGATGGTACCACCGGAAAGGTTGGTGCCAGCACCGCGAACGGTAATAGGACAGTTGTTTTCGTTACAAAGAGCGATAACTTTGCCCAGTTCTTCAGAATTGGTCGGGCGAACAACCAATGCAGGGGTTACAGGATCGAGCACAGCGGAGTCATATGAGTATGCCTGGCGCTCTGGCTCTGAAGTAAATACGTTTTCACTGCCTACTACGGCTTCAAATTCTTTAGTCAATGACGCACTAATCACGGAGTTCTCCTCAATAATCATGTTGTCTAAATCGGTAACAGTCTGTTCACAATAAACCGGCAACAAACAGACTGACCGTACCTTTTAAAAAACGGGGCACACTTCCGCAGTAGCCCCGTTCTTCAATACACTAGCAAGAAAAGCTGGAGACAGCCGCAGGGACTGTCTCCGGCAATGTATACTCTAGAAGAGGTTCGGGAACATTACGATGCAAGCTGATACCATGATACCAACTACGATACCGTACAGGAGGAAAGGACCAGCGGTACGACGAAGGATGGCGCCTTCACGACCGGAGAGGCCTACAACTGCACAAGCTGCAACGATGTTATGGATACAAACCATGTTACCCATGCCACCACCAACTGCCTGAGCAGCAACGATAAGCTGACGAGGTAAGTCAAGCTGAGTTGCCATTCCCCACTGGAATTCAGCGAAGAGAAGGTCAGATACAGTGTTGGAACCGGTAATAAATGCACCTAAGCCACCAACGAAGGATGCAAACATAGGCCATGCACCACCGAAGATGTTAGCTGCAACTTCTGCCAATGCCAGAGGCATGGAAGGAAGACCTGCAGGGTTGTTAGCGGAAAGACGGAAGATAGATACCAATGCTACTGCGAATACGAGAGCGATGGTAGGGTTCTTCATCTTAGCGATAGCTTCAGTCCAAGCTTTTTTGGTGTTCTCGCCACTCATGCCGTGGAGGCCGATGGTGATGAGAGCAACAAGTACGAATGGAATGGTACCTGGCAGGTAGAGGTATTTAATAGCGTTTTTAATTTCAGGGTGACCAAGGAAGCCAGCGTCGAAGCCGATAGATACGCCTGCGAGCATGCTTTTAAGGCCGAGTTCTGGAATACGGGTGATAACGAGGATCGCACCGATAAGAATGTAAGGAAGCCATGCACGGAACTGAGACATGTGAGCAGTAAAGTCGGTTGAACCGCCGCCTTTCATATCGCCAGTCCATTCTGGATCCCATTTAGTGTGATCACCAAAATCAAAGTGATCTTTAGGCATGCAGAAACCGTTTTTAGCACCAAGGATGATGATACCGAGACCTACGAGACCACCGATAAGGGATGGGAACTCAGGTCCAACGAGCCATGCGAATGTGAGGTAAGGCACGAGGAATGCGGTAGATGCAAAAAGACAGAATTTCCATGCGCCAAAGCCTTCTTTCCAGCTGCGGTTCGGCCCGAAGTAACGGGTGATGAAACCAAGCATGAAGATAGGAAGGATGTAAATCATAGGTGTGTTGAAAACAGTTGCCCACTGGCCGATTACAGCATTGAACTGATCAGCAGATGCAAAGTTGAGACCTGGGATGCCAGCGGCAACAGCCTGGTCTACGAGTGGACGAACGTATTTCAGACCGAGAATAACCGGAGTACCAACAGCACCGAAAGTTACTGGGAAAGAGTTAAATACGAGGCAGAGAACTGCTGCTGCAAGCGGCGGGAAGCCGAGAGAGAGGAGCAGTGGTGCAGCCAGAGCAGCTGGTGTACCAAAGCCTGCCGCGCCTTCGATGAAGGCTGCGAACATGAAACCGATGATGATTGCCTGAACGCGGCGGTCACCGGAAATCTGCTGCATACCGTACTGAATAGTTTCCATACCACCGCTGTACTGCAGTGTGTAGAGAATAAGGATCGCACCAAAAACAATGATCAGTACGGAAATTGCTGTGATAAGGCCGTGGAAAGACATTGCAGCTACGTAGCTAGCGTCAAGTCCCCAACCTGCCATAGCACCAAGAACAGCACATGCCCAAGCAACAGGCATAGCCTTAGTTGCAGGCCAGCGAAGACCTACCATCAGAATAAGGGCTGCCAGAATAGGCAGAATAGCAAACATTGCTAACATAATAAAAACGCTCCTCATTTAGGTTATTAGCAACCGTATCCGTTTATCCACCATTAAAACGGATACGATTGAGTAAAAAGGTTCCCGGGTCGGGCTTCCGCTCCCTTGCCGGGAACCTTTAACAGCTTAGTTAGCTACGATGCTATTTAGCGTCGCGGCCGTCGTCACAAGCGTCGCCTGTGCCTTCTTTACCTGATGTTTCTGCGTCCTGTGGCATTTCACAATGGTCAGCAGAAGCTGCTTCAACGGTGTCGTTAGCTGCTTCAACAGGAGCTACTGCGATACCAGGAAGGTCGCTCAGGGTCTGGAAGTACTTGTGACGTTTGAGGTAATCTTCCTCGATCTGAGCGCGGAGGCGCTTAGATTCTTCAGGTGCGATCTTTTCAAGCAGAGCGTAGCGGTTTTCACCGGAAAGGAACGCCTGCATGTCACCGTTAGGTGTTTTAGATTCGTACATGAATGGGTTTTTACCTTCGTCAGCGAGAACTGGGTTGTAGCGGTAAAGCGGCCAGTAACCAGTTTCAACTGCGATTTTTTCTTCTTCGATGGATTTGCCCATACCTTTACGGATACCCTGGTTAATACAAGGTGCGTAACAGATAACGATGGACGGACCGTCGAATGCTTCAGCTTCTTTAAATGCTTTCAGAACCTGGTTCATGTTTGCGCCCATAGAAACGGATGCAACGTAAACGTAGCCGTAAGACATTGCGATAAGGCCGAGGTCTTTTTTACCTACTTTCTTACCGGAAGCTGCCATTTTCGCGATGGAGCCGAGTGGGGTAGCTTTTGAAGACTGACCACCAGTGTTGGAGTACACTTCGGTATCCATTACGAGAATGTTGATGTCTTCGCCGGAAGCGAGAACATGGTCAACACCGCCGAAGCCGATGTCATATGCCCAGCCGTCACCACCGAATACCCATACGGATTTTTTGGTGAGAAGGTCAGCCATGTGGTAGATCTCATGTGCAGCAGCACTGTGATCAATACCAGCCTCGATAAGTGCGAGGATTTCTTCGCCAGCTTCAGCAGATGCTTCGCCCTGATCTTTAACTTCGATCCAAGCTTCAAGAGCACCTTTGAACTGTGCGTTTTCAACAGTATCGATAGCTTTTTTAACAACGTCTTCAAGTTTGTTGCGACGCTGTGTGTAAGCCATGCCCATACCGTAACCAAATTCAGCAGCATCCTCGAAGAGGGAGTTACCCCAAGCAGGACCGTGACCGTTTTTGTTTACAGTGTACGGGGTGGTAGGTGCAGATGCACCCCAAATGGAAGAACAACCAGTTGCGTTTGCAATGATCATACGTTCGCCAAACATCTGTGTGAGAAGCTTAACGTATGGTGTTTCACCACAACCAGCACATGCGCCGGAGAATTCCATCAGAGGCTGCTGGAACTGAGAGCCTTTGAGTGAATCACGGGACATGATGGAGTCTTTAATTTCAATCGCTTCTTCTGCGAAAGTAAGGTTAGCAATCTGATCGTCGAGCTGAGTCTCGATCGGTTTCATAACGAGTGCTTTTTCTTTAGCAGGACAAACGTTCGCACAAGAACCACAGCCGAGGCAGTCTTCTGAGTAAACCTGGATGCGGTACTGGAGACCTTTTACTTCTTTGCCTTTAGCATCGAGAGTAGTGAAGGTAGCAGGAGCATCTGCGAGTTCTGCTTCAGTAGCGAGTACTGGGCGAATTGCAGCGTGAGGACAAACGTAAGCACAGCGGTTACACTGAATGCAGTTTTCCTGTACCCATTCTGGTACGAGGATAGCTACGCCACGTTTTTCAAATGCTGCAGTACCAACTGGGAAGAGTCCGTCTGGTTCGAAAGCGGAAACAGGAAGTTTGTCACCGTTCTGAGCAAGGATAGGACGTACAACGTTGGTAATGAATTCTGGAGCGTCGCCTTCTGTTGCACAAGCATCAGATGCGGTAGCCCAGTCAGCAGGGATTTTGATTTCAACAAGAGCGTCAGCAGCTTTATCAACAGCCTGAACGTTCATGTTAACGATGTGCTCACCTTTATTGCCGTATGCTTTCTGAATAGAATCTTTCAGGTAAGCAACTGCCTGATCAAAAGGAATAACATCAGCAAGCTTAAAGAATGCAGTCTGCATAACCATGTTAATGCGACCGCCAAGACCTACTTCAGTCGCAATCTTAACTGCGTCAATGTTGTAGAACTTGATATTCTTTTCTGCGAGTGAGCGCTTCATGGAAGCAGGAAGATGTTCGTTCAACTCTGCTGGAGACCAGTTAGAGTTCAGTACGAAGATACCGCCGTCCTTGATACCATCAAGGAGGTCATACTGGTTAACGTATGCAGACTTGTGACAAGCAACGTAGTCAGCAGCGTTAACGAGGTATGTGGACTGAATCTTTTCGTTACCGAAACGAAGGTGAGACACAGTGAAGCCGCCGGACTTTTTGGAGTCGTAAGCGAAGTAACCCTGTGCGTACATGTCGGTGTTGTCACCAATGATTTTGATAGCCTGCTTGTTAGCACCAACAGTACCATCAGCACCAAGGCCGAAGAACTTACACTGAACAGTGCCAGCAGGCACGGTGTCGAGTACTTTACCAACAGTAAGAGAAGAACGGGTAACGTCGTCGTTAATACCAACAGTGAAGTGGTTTTTAGGACCGGTTACTTTCATGTTCTCGTAAACTGCGAGTACGTCAGCAGGAGTGAATTCTTTAGAACCGAGACCGTAGCGGCCGGAAAGAATCACTGGCATTTCGCCGTGTTCTTTAAATGCTGCACAGATGTCAAGGTAAAGAGGATCGCCGATAGAACCAGGTTCTTTAGTACGATCAAGTACGGTGAAGATTTCTGCAGAAGCAGGAATAACTTCGAGCATGTGCTTGATGGAGAACGGACGGTAAAGACGAACTTTAAGAAGACCTACTTTTTCACCTTTTTCGGTAAGGTAGTTAACTACTTCTTCAATAGCTTCGTTACCGGAGCCCATACACACGATTACGCGTTCTGCGTTTTCGTGACCAACGAACTCAAAAGGTTTGTAGGAACGGCCGGTGATGCTTTCAACTTTAGCCATTGCATCGATAACTGCTTCAGGAATAGCATCGTAGAATGTGTTGCAAGCTTCACGTGCCTGGAAGTAAATATCTGGGTTCTGAGCGGTACCACGAAGATGTGGGTGCTCAGGATTCATTGCGTTCTGACGGAAAGCTTCAATTTTCTCGAAGTTAACTACTTTTTTGATGTCTTCGTAGTCGATAACTTCAATTTTCTGGAGCTCATGAGAAGTACGGAAACCGTCGAAGAAGTGACAGAAAGGAACGCTGGTTTCGATTGCTGCAAGGTGAGCAACGAGAGCCATGTCCATAGCTTCCTGAACGGAGTTGGAACATAAGAAAGCAAAGCCAGTCTGACGACAAGCCATTACGTCCTGATGGTCACCGAAGATGGAGAGTGCATGTGAAGCGAGAGCACGTGCAGATACATGGAAAACGCCAGGGAGAAGCTCACCAGCAATTTTGTACATGTTAGGAATCATGAGCAGAAGGCCCTGAGACGCTGTAAATGTAGAAGTCAGCGCGCCCGCTGCGAGACAGCCGTGTACCGCACCAGCCGCACCAGCTTCGGACTGAAGCTGACGGACAGAAACTGTCTGGTCAAAAATGTTTGTTTTGCCGGCAGCAGCCCAGTCGTCTGCAGCTTCTGCCATGTTGGATGATGGAGTGATCGGGTAGATCGCAGCCGTGTCACTCAGTGCGTACGCGATATGCGCGGCAGCAGTGTTACCATCCATTGTTTTCATAATCTTGGCCATTAGAGTAACTCCTTTATGTAGCCTGAAAGCATGTGGGTCATGCTGACCTGCCTTTTCCTTATCGTGCAGTTACTATTGTATTGCTAGGAATGCGGGTTTATCCCCGCCCCACATTCCGCGATAGGAAAAAACAGGGTGATCGGATTAACCAATACAAAAGATATGCCACTTGTGTGATTTTTGATAAACCCAGTATAATCAGGCACATGCCGGAGTAGACCGTTTATTGGAATTTCAAGAATCACGTTTGTGTCTGAAAAAAAAGACTCACCAAGACTAACGCACGCAATATTATACGATTTCTCGCAGGTTCAAAATACTTTTGCTCGCAAATCAAGGTGGTTATCATGTCTTAAATATCAGACACCTATAACATCGTCGCTCCTTTTACAACAAAATGAGTACACAAACAATGGTTGTTTACGGAAAGTTCACAGTTATTTTTGTCTGTTTTATCAATCTTGTTTTACAAGGAGATATTATACTTTTTAAGCAACGCATAGAGGTGGGAGCGGGATAATCCCGAAGTTTCCAGCATTCCGTGAATGTTAGAACCATGCTGTGCGATAAGCTGTAAAAGGTACTTCTTTTCCATATCCGATTTAAATTGTCGCAGCGTCGGTAACATTTCAAATGAGAATGAAACTGGAGCTGCATTTTTTTGGTCTGATTTTTCAGACACAGACGCTTTAGTAGCATTAGTTGTCTGATTTTCCATTCCACGCACAAGGCTTGCCTGTGCAATTTTAATTCGGATGTCAGCCGGAAGATGTCTGGCGTATAAGACAGATTCCGATCCGGCGGCGACTAACGCCTGTTCAAGGGCGTTAAACAATTCGCGTACGTTCCCCGGCCAGTCATATTTGGCAAGTATCGGGAAAAAGTCCGCAGAAAAATTCTTAACCGGCATTCCATATTGTTTACAGAGCTGTTTAATTCTGAATTGTGACAACAGCTCGAGATCATCGTTGCGTAAGCGAAGAGCAGGGAGTTCAATATGGACGGTTTTTAAACGGAAGAGTAAATCCTGACGGAAGTCTCCGTCTTCAACCATGGTTTCCAAGTTGCGGTTTGTTGCCGAAACGAGACGGAAGTTACTTTTTTCTTCCGCAGTGCCACCCACAGGGCGGAATACTCGCTCTTGCAGGAAACGGAGAAACGATTTTTGGATGGTGAGGGGCATCTCGCCCACTTCATCGAGAAAGAGAGTGCCGTTGTCGGCAAGTTTGACGAGTCCGTCTTTATCTGTATCTGCACCGGTAAAGGCGCCCTTTTTGTGTCCGAAAAGGGTTGATTCAAGGAGGCTCTCGGTGAGCGCAGCACAGTCCACCACCACAAACTCTCCCTGAGAACGAGTGCTGTTTGTGTGGATGGTGCGGGCTGTAAGCTCTTTACCTGTACCGGTTTCACCAGTGATGAGCACGTTCGCGTCGGTCGAAGCTGCTTGAGCCATAAGGCTGAAACAACTTCGGATGATGGAACTTGTGCCGACCATGTGGGCTACTTCCAACGGCTTGGCGTCGCAGCTTTTATCCAGCTTTTCCTGACGGTATTTGAGAACGCGTTTAAGCGTTTGCGTGATTTCTTTAATGGAAGCAGGTTTTACAAGGTAATCCCAGACACCGCGCTGAATCGCAATTTCTGCACCGGCAGGATCACCATCGCCTGTAAGAATAATGACTTCCGGCGGGTTGTCGAAGTGTGCGATATCGGAAAGGCAGTCCAGTCCGTTGCCATCCGGTAGCCGGACGTCAAGAAAGAGCACGTCAAATTCATGCTCGCGGAGCAGTTTGAACCCTTGCGAAATAGTTTGTGCAGTGGCGCAGTCGTAGTGAAGGCGCGAGAGAAGACTTTCAAATGTTTCACAAATGTTAACATCATCATCAATAATAAGAATGTTGGGCATGCTCAAATTTTTCCGAAACGTTGAGGTGATCAACGCCCCCCCGGGGGCGGCTTAGCGAGAATTTACTGCAACGGATGAAGTACAGAAGTAATAGCTTTGGCAATTATCGAACTGTTGTACGGTTTGCTGACAAGAGTTTTAACCGACGGAATTTCTTCGGCACCCTTGGCTGCAATGTTTCGGCCGGAAACCATGATCACAGGAAGTTCCGGAGCAGTGTGGCTGATATGTTTTGCCAGTTCGAGACCGTTTAACGCAGGCATGTCAAAATCAGTAATGACGAGATCCCACGAATCTGGTTGTTCACGAATCATACTTGCAGCTACCGCAGCATCGCCTATCGGGTCAACCTCGTAGCCTAAGTTTCTGAGAACTCTAGGAATTGTCTCGAGCTGGTCTGGGTCGTCTTCCACAAAAAGAATGCGTCCTTCCCCTTGAAGAATCTTTTCTGTGAGTTGGTTCCCTGCTTCAAGAACAGGCCGGTCGATGTGTGGCAGGTAGATGATAAATGCTGTTCGAACAAAAGGAATACTGCTTACTTCGACACCGCCACCATGTCCTTTAATTATGCCAAGCACAACAGAAAGTCCTAAACCGGTACCTTCTGTTTTTCCTTTTGTTGTGAAAAATGGATCGAAAATTTTGTCCTGAATTTCGGAGCTGATGCCGGGACCATTGTCTTCAATGACCAGCTTAAAATATTCACCTTCTGGAATATTAAACTGACTTGCCTTTTCTTTGGTCAAAAATTCTTTGTCGACATCCAGCCGTAACGTGCCGCCATGTTCACGCAACGCCTGAAAAGAGTTGGTGCACATGTTCATAATGACCTGATTCATCTGTGTCGGATCACCGAATGTATGCGCGTGGGTAACATTATATGTTGTTTCAATATTAATGTTACGCGGCAGAGAGGCGGACACAAGTCCCACGGACTCGTTCATAACCTCTAAAATATCTGTGGTACGGAAACCCGCAACGGAGGGCTTACTGAAAGTAAGAATTTTTTTGACCAAGCTGCTGCCGTGTTGCGCAGCACGTAACGCACGGGCAAGGTCGTTGCTTGTGAGTGTTTCTTCATCAATATCAATCAGCGCTAACTCAACAGAGTTAATGATGGATGTAAGGATATTGTTAAAGTCATGCGCAATTCCGCCAGCCAGTGTACCAATTGCTTCCATTTTCTGTGATTGCAGTAACTGGCGCTCTAGGTTGATGCGCTGCGTAATATCTTCCGCAGTGGTCAACATTCCGACAATTTCGCCCTTGTCTCCGTGGAGCGGCAGGCGGTTAATTTCCAACCATACGAGGTCACCGTCTTTATCAGTGATACGTTCTTTGGATTTTAACTGAGGAATATTGTGGGCAAGAACCATGTTTTCAGACTGCTGCATGATAGCGGCATCTTGCTTGTCGAATAAAAATTCAAAATCAGTTTTGCCAATGAGCTCGCGAGCGTGTTCAATCCCGAAGAATTTGTCAAAGGATCGGTTGCTGCCCATGTAACGGAAGCTGTTACTTTTCCACGAAACAAGCTGTGGAATGTTGTCCATAACAGACTGCAACATACGTTCGGAATTACGTAATGCTTTTTCTGCACGCTTACGCGTGGTGATATTTTCAGAGAACCCTTCAAGAAGTTCAATGTTGTTCAATCGGTCACGCACAACTCGTACAGACATGTTTGCGGCAAACGTTGTGTTATCTGGACGCAGGAGCGTGCGTTCGAATGTCAAAATTTCGTTAGCGCGTGCTTTATGGAAATCAACGCCCTGCAACAGGTCATCCAACGCACTGGTTTCATGTGCCATAAAGTCTTGCGAAGTGGTGTAGCCATTCATTCTGGCAAAGGCTGGGTTTACATCAACAAATGCACCTGTTGGGCGCACACGGAAAATGCCCAGTGGTGAGTTTTCAAAGATAGAGCGATATTTTTCTTCTGCAAAGCGTAAGCTGTCCTCAGCTTTTTTGCGATCGGTAAAGTCAAAGATTACTCCCACCATACCCGCAATTTCACCACGAGCATTAACGTTGGTCGCTTTGTGCAACAGAATATTATGCACACTGCCTTCGCGGGACGAAATAGTCTGTTCGTAGATGGATTCGCCTTGCTCATGCAGCAGCTGATGGTCAACAGGGTGTTGTAATTGAGACAACCCGAATTCCTGCAACTCCCATTCGTTACAATTCAAAATATCGTCACGCTGGATACCAAAGAATTTTTCAAAGGCGACGTTACACTGCTGGTAGCGTCCATACTTATCTTTAGAGTAGATAGGAATAGGGATGGTATCCATAAGTAGGCGTAAGAATGACAGCTGATCTTTGATCTTTTGTTCTACAGATTTTTTCTCGAGAATATTCATCACCAACAATACAAGAGTGATGGTGAGCAGAATAAGGCTGACAATAATTGTCCAGAAAACCTGCTTATTCAATTCATAGAATCGGCTCGGAGCATTGATCATGACTGCCGGTTCGGGCAATTCGCGCTCGCTCAAGTGAAGGCGTTTGAGTTCATTGTAGTCAAAAGCCCATGGGGAAGCGCTTTTTGAGATGACGTTAATCTCACTCGCCGGAGTACCGTCAAGAATTTGCAAACCGAGCTCGGCAGCCATTTCACCATCGGTGAAGCCGGAAATAAGCTTGCCGCCGAGAATGCCGGAACCGAGCAGGAATCTCCAGTTTGAATAGAGCGGTGCCGTAGTGTTATCGTGCACCTTTTGCAGCAGTTCCTGTGCAGAGTAAAACTGGCCGTCGATTTCTCGGTACATCGGAATAAAGTAGAAGAATGTGTCAGGCGGAGCTGTTTGACTCGACGGATAATTTCTCTGTGCGGCATATCAGTCCAGAATTGAACCTTCAACCCTTTGTCAATATTCGGGATGCCTTCGATAACCTGCTTGCGGATTGCTTTGCCCGTGACGGATTCGTCACCGATAACAATCATTTGTTTCAGGTTAGGGTGCATTTCTAAGGCAAGACGGATGTTTGAAGCGACATCGAATGTTTCCATGACGCCGGTAATTTCTTTGCCTTTAATTAGTGATGGGTTGAAATCGTTAACCCCGACAAAAACAATAGGAACACCCGGAAAGATATCTTCCCCGTGCTGAGTGATGAAGTTGAATGCGTCGTTGTCGGAAACTGTGATGAGGTCAAATGTAGTGTCAGCAAACTTTCGTCTGAACAAATCCATGACATGTTTGACTGCTTGATTGTACGGAAATTTTTTGGAATCCAGATACTCCACCTGCAACATAATAGAATACGGGCTGTCTTGAATCCGCTCTTTAAAGCCTTCGAGCAGATTGTCCGACCATGCGTATCCGTTGTGGTAGGAGTTAAGATAGAGGATGTTCTTGCGTTCTTTAGGCGTAGGGGTTGGATTGGCAAAAGCGTTCGGAACCGTCAAAATGACAGTCAGAAGCGCTAAAAATATGAAGTGTAAAAGGCGTGCACCCATAATCGATAACCAATCCTTCAATTTGCTTAACAAAAGCTGTGTTTGCAGCCGTTGCAGCTAATAATTCGAGGTCGCTTTTGTGTGTTTACAATGCGTACCTCTTGCCCCATGTACCGTTTATTCGCTCAATTGTCATCTGTCGCAATGTGGCGAGTTTTTGACAAATTCAAAAATAAGCATTCAAATACAGCATGTTACAAAACTGGCAAGCTCCTTGCTATATGTCTTCGCAAAGACAATTACGTGGCGTTCCGAATAGATAGGGTGCCCGTTCAGGAGGATGCAATGTTATTTTTGCTTGGTGGAAATGATAAAAAGCCAACACAGGCTGAACAGGCTCGTACCGAGAATATGGAACGTGTAAAGGAACTATTTCTCGCTGGCCGTTTCCCAGTAGTAACTACCGAGGTGCTGGAAGGCCGCGCTATCGGTAAAGTTCTCGGGTTAGTAGCTTGTCGTGGATATGATTCAGATGATGCATTTTTTGGCATGACTGCGCGTGCCGTAAATAAAGGCGCACAGGCCATTATCGGATATCAGGAGAACATTGCGTTTCATCCGGATGGCAGTAAATATTTCTCTTGTTACGGTACTGCTGTGCAGTTTGACCGTTCAAAGCGAGTATAGGGCATACGTATAGCCGACTGGTTGCTACTTGTTTGGCTGCGTTGCTTTACCCTTGCGGTTTGTTATGTCACTCCCCCCCCCCGACAGACCTTTACCTAGGTTAGACATGACAAACTGTAAGGTAATACGGATTCCTGCATAGGCAATGATAGCTGTTGCCTGTGGGGAAATAAAAAAAGCCCGAATCACAATGTGATTCGGGCTTTTTGTTTTTTAGAATTCTATTCGGAATCGTCCTCAAGGCTACGGGTGTAGCGGCAGGCTTTTTCCGGACAGGCGATATGCTTACCGCGTGCTTTGGTGGTTTTGATTGTAAGCAGTTTAGAATCACACTGTGGACATTCTTCTTCCACAGGGAAGTTCCACAGCGCGTAGTCACACTTAGGGTATCTGCTACAAGAGTAGAAGATTTTACCAGAGCGGGAAGACTTTTCTACAATCTCACCTTCTTCACAACGCGGGCATTTTACGCCCGTTGAGAAAGGCTTTGCGTGTTTGCATTCAGGGTAACCGGTACATGCGATAAAGCGGCCACCGGTACGGGTGCGTTTAAGAACAAGGTCCTTTCCGCAATCCGGACATTCACCCATTTTCTGCAATTCTTCTTTCGGGCGTTCCACAAGCACAACATTACCGTTGTCATCGCGGGTAAAGTTGGATGTGTTTTTACAATCCGGATATCCGGAGCACGCCAGGAAGGTGCCTGCCTTACCAAACTTGATCATCATCGGCTTGCCGCATTCTGAACATACAAGGTCAGTTTCAAGACCCTGTTTTACAGACTCCATCTCCTCAGCAGCTTTTTCAAGCGTCGGATTGAAGTCGTTCATGAAGTCAGTCATGAGCTGTGTCCAGTCCAATGTGCCTTCAGCAACGTTATCGAGCAATGTTTCCATCTGCGCGGTAAAACTTACATCCATAAGAGTGGAGAAGTGTTTTACAAGCTGCTGGCACACTGTGCGACCAAGGTCAGTCGGCACAAAGTTCTTTTCTTCCAGCTGTGCATAGCCGCGATCAATCAGTGTTGAAATAATGGCTGCATAGGTGGATGGACGGCCGATGCCGAGTTCTTCCATTTCACGTACAAGAGACGCTTCGGAGAATCGTGCTGGTGGCTGAGTAAATTTTTGTTCTTTGTCGAGCTTGATGAGGCGGATTTCCTGACCTTCTTCAAGTTTCGGCAAATCTTCATCTTCTTTGGCTTTTTGCGGAGAAACAGCAAGGAAGCCGGGGAAGAGCATACGCTCGCCTTTTACACGCCATGTGCTGGCAAGTTTGTCTGCATCTTTAATAGTAGTTGCGTTTGGTGTGGCTGCAATAGTGACGGTAGTGTCATGGAATTGAGCCGCAGCCATCTGGGATGCCATAAAGCGTGACCAGACGAGTGTGTACAACGCATACTGTTCTCTAGGAAGCAGATTGCGAACGGAATCAGGTGTGATGGATGCGTCAACAGGACGGATCGCTTCGTGAGCATCCTGAGCACTTGATTTTGTTTTGAAGAAGCGTGGCTTTGGCGGAATGTATTCTTTTCCGTAGAGGGAAAGAATAAGCTCTTTAGCTGCATCGCGCGCGTCGTCAGCAATACGTACGGAGTCAGTACGCATATAAGTGATAAGCGCTGTTGTGCCCTCGTCACCGAGTTCAACACCTTCATACAGGCGCTGAGCAATGGACATGGTACGCTTTGCAGAATAGCCATGGCGCTGACTTGCTGCCTGCTGGAGAGTTGATGTGATGTAAGGTGGCAGCGGCTGGCGGCTACGTTTTTTCTCTTCAACTTTTTCTACAACCAGTGCTGAGGCAAGAACTGCTTCCTGAAGTGCATTCGCAGCTTCTTCGTTAGGAACAACTGCTTTTTTACCTGCAATCTGGTGCAAAAGAGCTTTAACTGGTGGCGGATTTTCGCCTTCCATTTCAGCTTTGAATACCCAGTACTCTTCTGGATCAAATGCATAGCGTTCCGCTTCGCGCTCAACAATGAGACGCAGCGCAACGGACTGTACACGACCGGCAGAAATACCGCGCTTAACTTTATTCCAGAGTAGCGGTGAGAGTTTGTAGCCCACAAGACGGTCAAGAATTCGTCGAGCCTGCTGAGCATCGAAGAGGTTCTCGTTCAGATCTTTCGGGTGTTCAAGCGCTTCACGAACCGCACGGGCGGTAATTTCGTTAAACTGGATACGCTTTGCATTTGGATTTTCTTTTTTAATAATCTCAGCAATGTGCCAAGCAATGGCTTCGCCCTCGCGATCGGGATCGGGAGCAAGATATACGTGGTCAGCTTTGGCTGCCGCTTCTTTCAGCGTGGAAACAACTTTCTGTTTACCCTGAATGATCTGATACTTTGGCTTGTAGTTTTTTTCTTCGTCAACGCCGAGATCTTTTTTAGGCAAATCTCGCACGTGACCTACGCTGGCGTGAACCATGTAGTTACGGCCAAGGAACTTTTTAATTGTTTTCACCTTTGCGGGTGATTCTACGATTATCAGGTCTTTTCCCATTGAATGTCCTGTTTCCGATGTTGGTTAAGAAGTAACTGGCAACACACAGATATCAATAGGTGTACCAGATGCTAAGCGTTTTTCTGTTAAGGGAAGATACGGCAAATGTCGCTAGCGTCAAGTGTCGATTTTCTAAAATATGATTACGACAGTATATCTTCCTGAAGAACAATGCAAAATTACAAGGTAGTTTGTCTTTGCCTCTATATTACAAAATGATTGCAGTATGGGAATGATACAGATGCATCTACTCTTGTAACTGATTTTACGTCTGTAATACCTGTTGATTGTGTTCAATTTACTGACATTTTCTAAAAGTGTAACAGTGAGTGGTTACTCTTACCCCTGCGCCAGGCCACGGATTATAACGAATCTAACAAGTTGGCATTCTAATTGCTCAATACATCCCGTACGTTGTCAAGCTCGGGGGAGCTTTAGGAGGAATACTATGTCTGTTACCCAAATCTCTATGAGGCAGGTGCAGGGAGTTCTGCAGCATTCGAAAAGACGCACTGGTGCGATTTCACATAATGATGCTGTACAAAACAACGGTATGAGCCGTTTTGAAGCCTTGCTTAGAGAACCGCAGCAGATTGTAGATGCCATGGCATCTTCCCAATCTAATCAGCTATCTGCGTTGCCCAATCAATATCCATACTATGGATTAACTGGAGCGGAACAGCCTACACGTTCAGGAATGAACCTGAGTAATGTTTCTGCTCTTGCTACACTTATTAATGTTTCATCTATTGAACCTACGGTTTTGAGTAATGCACTCAAAACACTGACAGAAGCTGCTGAGAAAAATCAGCTTGAGACCGCTTCTGCAGCCGGTATCCCAGGAAACCTGCAGGGTATGATGAGCCGTCAAATTGTAAGCGGTGACATGAATGCAGTTGTTCAAGCTTCTGACAGTGCTATGGGTGATAGTACTGACGAGAGCGGAGCAAAAAGTGTAGAACCTATTGTAAGTAATGAAGTTCGTGGTTCATTAGCTACGATGTTTGAATCCGGTGCAGCCGGAAACATTGCAGCCATTGGCTATGATGCAACAGGTGGAACTTCGTACGGCAAGTACCAGTTCTCGTCTGCTCGTGGCACAATGGACGATTTTTTGACATATTTAGATTCGCATGCTTCCGATATTTCATTACATCTCAGAGCAGCTGGTGGTGTAAATACAGGTTCCAAGCAGGGTGAAATGCCAATGGCTTGGCAGGAAGTTGCGAACATTGATCCAGTACGATTCGAAAAAATGCAGGATGCTTTTACGCATTCTCGCTACTATTCCCCAGTAGCTCGAGTTGTTCAGGATAAAATGAACGTTGGCCAAATGAGTACCGCAATGGAAGAAGTTTTACTTTCTACTTCCTTACAGCATGGTCCTCGCGGGGCTATTCAAATTTTTGCAAAAGCATTCGGCGCAACAGGCGGCTTCTCTGAAGAGATGCAGGAAGCGTTTATTAAAAACGTATACGCACAGCGCAGCAATGAATTTGCAACTTCAACTCCGGAAGTTCGCACAGGCGTGCAGAACAGACTGGATGCAGAGCTTAATGTAGCATTATCTATGCTCGCTTAATGTTGGAAAGTTGACACGAAACGTGTCCGCCGAAAACATGACATGAGTTGAGAGCGTAGAGATTACTCCGGTTTTTTAGCAAGAGTACTCTACAGGCTGTCTTAGCTTCAAAAGAATGACTTTGTTGAGTGTAGAAAAAAGGACATCAATATGATGTCCTTTTTTTTGTATTTTTTAAGTAGATTAAGAGTCTTAGCAAATAATTTTTTTTATGTACTTGACCGGTAAGAGCTTCTGCTTTAATTACATATGAACACGTGTTCATGCGTAGTTTTATTTTTAGAGGTAACTATGGACATTGCAATACAATATCTTTCCGAAGTATGGGAAATTCTGCTCGAAGCCGCCCCATACGTACTTTTCGGTTTTTTTGTCGCTGGGCTTCTTAAAGGGTTTTTACCGGACGATTTTGTCGCGCGCCATCTAGGCAGTAACAAAAAGGGTGCCGTTGTTAAGGCATCACTCTTCGGTGTACCGCTTCCTTTATGTTCTTGCGGTGTAATTCCTGCGGCTGCAGGGCTTCGCCAGCAGGGTGCAAGTAAAGGGGCAACCACATCATTTATGATCTCCACACCAGAGACTGGCGTTGATTCCATCGCCATCACATACGCGCTGCTTGACCCGATTATGACAATTGTGCGTCCGGTTGCTGCGTTTATTTCTGCGCTTACCGCAGGTACTCTGGTAGATATGTTTCCTGCAAAGGCAGTACCGGGTAAAACTGAATTTACTCCGCTTAACTTTGCAGCAACAACATTAAAAAAAGAAGAGGAATGTACCTCTGGCAACTGCTCTTCCAAGTCAGCAATTGCAACAGCTAAAGATAAATTTCTTTTCGGTATGCAGTTCGCGTTTGGTGAACTTATTGCCGACATCGGTAAATGGCTGTTGATTGGTATCCTTATAGCCGCAGTTGTTTCTACGTTCCTGCCAGTCACATTCTTTCAGGAATACGTAGGTGATGGACTTCTCAGCATGATCCTGATGGTTGTCATCGGTGTGCCAATGTATGTCTGCGCAACCGCATCAACCCCAATTGCAGCAGCGCTCGCACTTAAAGGGCTTTCCCCCGGCGGTGCGCTTGTGTTCCTGTTAGCAGGGCCAGCAACCAACGCAGCAACGATTACTGTTGTAGCTCAGACTCTCGGTAAGCGCGTAGCGTTCATCTACGTAGGCTCCATTGCGGTAACATCCGTAATTCTCGGGCTTGCCGTGAACTGGCTGTACGCGAAACTCGGTCTTTCTGTGTTCTCTTGGATTAATGACGTAGAAGCTCATCAGCATGGTATTGTGGGTTACGCCTCTGCGATTATTCTACTCGTTCTTGTAGGTAAACAATTTATCGGTCGTCGTGGTCACCAACACGGCGAATCCTGTGGCTGCCATTAAGCTGCAATAAGATTGGACTCCTTAAAAAAAGCCACGCTCTTGAGCGTGGCTTTTTTTGTTTTCTTTTTTGTGCCTGCGGCGCTGAGTTTGTTTTGCCTCCGGCGGGCGGGGCGTTGCCCCTGCACCCCACGAGAGGGACGCCCTCTCGACTGCGAGGTTGTACTCCCAGTTTGGTGAAAGCTGTTCGAGCTAAAAGAAATGTTTTTTTAATAGATCTGTACCAAGAACGATCCGATGATAACCTACATAGTTTACTACCCACTAGACATAAACAGGTAGTCGAACCCCGCGGTCAAGGGGGCGTCCCCCTTGCGGGTGCTTGCGCCAGTAACCGTTCACGAGGAACGAGTGATTACGGATGCCAGTCCCTTGTGGAGGCAGAGCCTGCCCGCCGGAGGCAACACAAATCTTAAAAAAGCAAAAAATTATTAAACAATAGCAGCATCAAGTGCAGCGTCGACGTGAGCTTGAACGGTATCGATCAGCGGGATGTTGCAGTCGGAGGCTTTAATAAGCAGTCCGATTTCGGTGCAGCCGAGAATAATCGCTTCGGCACCGTTTGCTTCGAGATCTTTGATGATGTTGATGTACTTCTCACGAGTGCTGTCGAGGAATTTTCCTACGGCAAATTCATTGAAAATGCTGTCGTGGATAATGGCGCGGACATCGCTTGCAGGAGTAATAATTTCGAGGTCGTGCTTTTCAGAAAGCGGCTTACTGATGAAATCTTGTTCCATGGTGAATGCGGTGCCGAGTAATCCGAGCTTGCTGACGTTGAGTTCTTTCGCTTTGTTTGCGATTGCGTCTGAAATATGGAGTACTGGAATTTCTAGCGCACCTTGCACGGTGTCGGCAACGCGATGCATTGTATTTGCGCCGATGAGAAGCATATCTGCGCCGCCAGCTTCGGTGTTCAGGGCGGCTTGAGCTAGCTTAGTGCCCACGGATGTCCAGTCATCTTTGCTGATGAGCTCGTGTAGTTCTGAAAAATCGACGCTGTCCATAAGGATTTTGCAGGAATGGCGTCCGCCGAGGCGTTTGCGGGTGCCTTCGTTTAAGAGGCGGTAGTATTCGATTGTTGATCCCCAAGTCATTCCGCCTAATAATCCGATCTTTTTCATGAGAATATCCTTTGAACTTAATTGAAAACATGTTTTTGAAGTAAGCTGTGTTTTTGCATATGCTGATCGCAATGTAAAATATGTTTTAAAAAACATTATGTTACTTGATTGCATTAGTAGGAAATGGGGTGTCTTTTTTGTTATTAGGTGCTGTCTGCATGATCAGTATGATGAGAAGAAGTAAGTACTTTTGTCGTATTCTGTGCTTGCTCTTAGCGGCGTTGGACTTGACATAATGCGATGAGGCTATCAATCTCACTATATCTATATGTTTGGAGTGCAAAATATGAAAAAGGTAGTTGTATCATTTCTCGGCAAAGATGGTCCGGGAGTCGTACATGCGGTATCCAGCCTGCTTACAGGTCTGGAGTGCAACATTAATGAAGTAAGTCAAACTATTCTGCATAGTGAATTTGCTGCGATCGTCATTGCTGAAATGCCTGACGGTTGTACCATTGACCTCTTGCAGGATGAACTGGTGAAAGGACTTGCTGAACGACAGGTTGACCTCAGTGTTACAGCACGCCTTTATGACGGTACAAGCTGGTCTGCTGAAGATCCTCAGTCATTTGTGGTAAGTGTAGACGGCCCTGACCAACAAGGGCTTGTTGCTGCAATCTCAGGTATTCTGGGTGAGCATAATGTGAATATTGCCAACCTGAAAGCTATTGTTCCTGCCGATCAACCGGACGGGAATGCTCTTATTGTTTTTGAAGTAATTGTCCCCGGCGCTGTGGAGCTTTCTGCTCTGCGCGGCGCGCTGAATGCGAAGGCGGAAGAACTTTCGCTACGGGTAAGTGTTCAGCACAGGGATATTTTCGAAGCAGTGCACAGGGTTCAGCCTGTGTAGCTTTAGAAGGTGACATATCTGGGAAATTGTCACCATCTATATACAATGAGATTTTAGCCTGACATTTATAAGGAAAAAAAATGCTTTCAGATCGCGAAGTGCTCAGTACTCTAGCAATGCTCCGAAACGAGCATTTGGACGTTCGTACCGTAACGCTTGGTGTCAGCCTTTTTGATTGTGCAAGTCACGACTTTGACGTGTTTGCTGATCGGGTTCGCACTAAGATTAGACTTTATTCAGAAAAACTTGTGTCTACCTGTAATGAGGTGGGCGATAAGTACGGTATTCCTATCGTAAACAAACGCATCAGCGTAAGCCCTATGAGCGTTGTGTGTGCTTCTTACACGCCGGAACAGATGGTGAAAGCGTGTCAGATTCTTGATGAAGCTGCACAGGAAGCTGGTGTAGATTTTCTTGGCGGCTTCGGTGCGCTGGTAGAGAAAGGCATGACCAAAGGTGATCGTGCTCTTATTGATTCTTTACCGGAAGCATTGGCGGTGACGCAGCGCGTATGTTCCTCAATCAACGTAGCGTCTTCCAGAAGCGGCATTAACATGGATGCTGTTGCTCTTATGGGGCAGCGTATCAAAGATATCGCAGCACGTACCGCAGACAAAGACGGCCTTGGCTGTGCTAAGCTTGTTGTATTTGCAAACATTCCTCAGGATGTACCGTTTATGGCTGGTGCCTACCTTGGTGTAGGTGAGCCTGAAGCGGTAATTAACGTGGGTGTTTCCGGCCCGGGCGTTGTTAAAAAAGCAATCGACCGTGCTATGCAGGATGGCAGCGCGAAGAGCCTTGGTGATATTGCTGAAGTTATTAAACGCACCGCATTTAAAGTAACCCGCGTTGGTGAAATTATCGGTACTGAAGTAGCGCAGCGCCTTGGACTTCCTTTCGGCGTAGCTGACCTTTCGTTGGCTCCGACTCCGGAAGTTGGTGACTCTGTTGGTGAAATCTTCGAAGCCATTGGTCTTTCATCCATTGGTGCTCCGGGTTCTACCGCTGTACTGGCAATGCTGAACGATGCTGTTAAAAAAGGCGGCGCGTTTGCATCTTCCCACGTTGGTGGTCTTTCCGGTGCGTTTATTCCTGTGTCAGAAGATTCCAGCATTGCAGCAGCAGCTGCATCCGGTGCGCTGACTTTGGAAAAACTTGAAGCCATGACAAGCGTATGTTCTGTAGGGCTTGATATGGTTCCTGTGCCGGGTGATATCTCCCCAGCAACACTTTCCGGTATTATTGCCGACGAAATGGCAATTGGTATGATCAACAACAAAACTACTGCTGTGCGTATCATCCCTGTTCCTAATAAAGGTGTTGGCGATAATGTATCTTTCGGCGGTCTGCTTGGTGAAGCCAAAATTATGGCTGTGCCGGGTGGTAACGCAGAGAAGTTTATTAAACTTGGCGGCCGTATTCCTGCGCCGATCCACAGTTTGAAGAACTAGACTGTTCTTTCCATACAAATAAAAAGAGCCGTTCTGCATATGCAGAACGGCTCTTCTTGTATTTGTCTTATTGCGTAAACAGACTAGCTACCGCAGCAGCAGTCAGTGAGTGCGCTAAGAGCGTATTCCTGACGTTCGCGATATTCTTCCTGTTTACCTTTGTTCCAGCGCTTAACTGGGCGGTAGTAACCTACAACGCGGGTGTAAACTTCTGCTTCGTTGCCACAAGTTGGGCAATTGAAGTGTTCACCGTTGATGTAGCCGTGTTCCTTACAAATGGAGAAGGTCGGAGTTACGGAGATGTAAGGAATTTTAGTATTGGTCATCGCTTTGATGAGGTAATTCTTTACGCTTTCCGGTTCCGGCACAGCTTCGCCGAGGAAGGAGTGGAATACGGTACCACCATTGTAGAGGGTCTGCAGTTCGTTCTGGTGCTCAAGAGCGTAGAAAACGTCACCGGTAAGACCTACTGGAAGCAGGGTGGAGTTAGTGTAGTAAGGTACTTCGTTACCAGCGCAGATGATGTCTGCGTAGAGGTCTTTGTCTGTTTTAGCAAGACGGTAGCAAGTACCTTCGCCCGGAGTTGCCTCAAGGTTGTAAAGGTGGCCGGTTTCTTCCTGGAAGCGAACTGTAAGGGAACGCAAGTGGTTGAGGACGCGACGCATGAGGCGCAGACCGCTTTCAGTTTCGATACCTTTACCGAGCAAGTTGAGGCATGCTTCGTGACCACCGATAAGACCGATGGTGGAGAAGTGGCCTTTGTAGCCGTTTTTGAGGTAGCGACGAGAGAACGGGAACATGCCTGACTCGAGATGGTGTTCGCAAAGTTTGCGTTTGAACTCGAGAGAGTCTTTTGCCATTTCTGCGTATTCTTCAACGAGGTCGAGGAAATCTTCTTCGTTGTGCGCAAGGTAAGCAAGTTTAGGCAGGTTCAGGGTAACAACACCGATAGAACCGGTGAGGTCGCCAGCGCCGAAGAGGCCGCCTGTCTTTTTGCGGATTTCACGAAGATCCATCTGCAAACGGCAGCACATAGAACGAACATCTTCCGGATTGAGGTCGGAGTTGATGAAGTTCTGGAAGTACGGAACACCGTACTTGGCAGTAAGTTCCATAAGAAGCTGAGCAGGAACGGAATCCCAGTCAAAGTCTTTAGTAACGTTGTATGTAGGAATAGGGAAAGAGAAGATACGGCCGTCTGCGTCACCTTCGAGCATAACCTCGAGGAACGCACGGTTGATCATATCCATTTCTTCCTGATAATCGCCGTAGGTTGTGTCCTGGAACGCGCCACCGATGATGATAGGTTCCTTAGCAATATGCGCAGGAATAACCATGTCGAAGGTAAAGTTGGTGAACGGGCTCTGGCCACCCCAACGGGATGTTGTGTTCAGGTTGTAAACGAGTTTCTGGATCTGCTGACGAACAGTCGGGTAATCGAGTTTGTCGTTACGGATGAACGGTGCAAGGTAGGTATCAACGTTGTTGAATGCCTGTGCGCCGGACCATTCGTTCTGCAGGGTGCCAAGGAAGTTTACAATCTGGCCACATGCGGAGTCGAAGTGTTTTGCTGGTGCAGAGCAGCAGCGGCCTTCAAGGTTAAACCCTTCGAGAAGCAGGTCGCGCAGGCTCCAACCGGAGCAGTAGCCAGCAAGACCAAAGGAAAGATCGTGAATGTGGAAGTAGCCGTGAGTATGGGACTGACGGATTTCTTCCGGATATTTGTCAAGCACGTAACGAGCCTGAACAGAGCCTGCCATATGCAGGATAAGACCCTGAAATGAGTGACCCATGTTGGAGTTTTCGTTTACGCGCCAGTCGCTACGATCGAGGTAGCTTTCGATCATGCTGGATACGTCGAAGTATGCCTGATCCTGAGTACGCATTTCGCGGCGTTTTTCACGGTAAATGATGTAACGCTCTGCAACAGCATACAAGCGAGCTTCCATGAGTACTTGCTGCACTGTGTCTTGCACTTGTTCTTGCTCTGGAACTTCCACATTCGAAAGTTTTTCTTCAACTTTGCGTGCAAGTCGTTTGGAGAGAAGTGGATCTTTGATGCCACTGCCTTTGAGGGCTTTGAGGATAGCTTGGGCAATTCGTTCGAGGGACCAAGTTTCGATGCAACCGTCTCGCTTGAGGATCTGTTTCGGCATTAGAGCTCCGGACGTCATGAAGTGCAGGCAAAATTAGAGCATACGAATAGAACGCATGCGCCAGGACAGCATTTCGACATCTTCAGCCTGAGATGTGTATATAAAGGCAGAACCTCAACATACGCAGGCACAGGTTATGGATTATTTTGATAGAATACCGGTAGTACGCTTTGATACCGGTAGAACTTCAGGAAGGTGGCTGGCTTTCTGACTTGTACTGCCGTGGGTGGCAACTTCGATGAAGACAAGTGAGATTACAGCGGCAGGACCGCACCGGATTAAGACCGGATTTCCTTTGCGCCTTTCGGCCCCTGAAGGAGTATTCTTTGGGTGCCACAGAGCTAACAAAAAGCCCCTTTGGCATCAAGTGTGGAGTTGTGCATATTCGCCCAATCCACAAGTAATTCACAATGTAATACTCTTAAATAAAAGCAATATTTTTTTTACGCACAAATTCAATATCCACTTTTTTTCACTTGAGAGTTGACACGAGATTGTTTACTCCAAAAGGTGATCTACGGGGTGACTAAAATTGCTCTGTAGACCCTGCAAACTGTGACTTGAGTTACGGAAAACAGACTGAAAATTGGTTACACTCAGGTGATGTGTTATTCTAATTAGTTGCGCTTTTGCTTTTAAAAAGTGAGCAAACTGTGTAAAAAGTAGTGTTGTCACTTTTGAGCGTTTGGCAAACGGATGATCTAAGAGTCATGTTGTTACCGTGCGTCATGTGTGAGAAGGATACAGCATTACATAATCACGATAGAAAAAACAGGGAGAGAAAATGAGAGCATTGATTATGGCGTTAAGCTTATGCTTATTGCACAGGTTGCTGTTGCAGCTCCTAAAATGTCCGAACCATCGGTAAAGAGTAATTATAAAAACAAAATTCAGTGCGGGTATCTTGCACTTGAGATGCGTAAAAATGAAGTTGCCAATGAATATTTCACCGCGGGTGAAGCAATGTTCAAAGACCAGAACCCTGACGCGACCGATATGGATATAGCGAAAGTTTTTTCATACGAGCGTGGGTTTATGCATGGCTACCTTGCCGGTCAGATGGGATCAGTTTCCTCAATGAATGAAGTGAATAATGTATTTGCTCATGCGTATGAGAATATGTGTGTGAAATCTGCGGATAAGCCACAGCTGAAAGAAAAAACGAAGAAATAAGTCTTATTACAAATAAAAAAAGCCTCGTACGTGTTGTACGGGGCTTTTTTTATTTCTGGAAGATATAGTGATAGAAAATAGTAAGCATTTGGAACAAGCAGTTTTGTTTCTTTTGTGGTGATGCGTGTTCAATGCCAAACATCAATGGTTAAACCGTTCTGATTACAAGAAATGCACGGGGAAGTGATATTGGTATAGGAATGCGAACACAAATATCTAGTGGAAGCTAAGCGTGTTCTGCTGCCAGCATTTGTTTGAATTGGAGCACTGCACTTTGGTCTAGTCCGATGCTTTTAAATACTGCCGCAGTGAAGCTGACTGGCGCAGTTCCTGGGGCAGTGACGATTCGATTTTTAGAAACAGCCGAATTACTTTTGCTAAAGTGTTCAGCACCTGCGTATCCTTTTGCATTCTCAACAAGAAAATCGAGATTATGTGATGTGTGGAGCGTGTCATTAAGAAGCTCTGCCCGAGCAAGGGCTAAAGTTCCGCCGCATATACCTGCGACGACACCACCGGCAGAGTGTTGAGTCTGAAGCAGTTTGCTAATATTCGGTGCGCCTTCTGATGCCCAGATAGTGCCGCCAACAACAACCACAGCGTCAGGTGACCATTTGATTATCTCATCAAGCGGTTGCGAGACAACGGCAACAAGACCACCTTGTGAACGAACTTCCCCAGTTTCAGGCGCAAAAAACTGAACATCAAGTCCGTAGAATGGACCACCCGTTCCGGCAATCAGAGCGTATTCCCAATCTGCAAATCCTTGTGTGAGGATAATAGCCACTTTTCCCATTATCAGATTCCTTTTCGTATCAGGTATTGTCCGGCTCATCAGTCGTTGAAATTTTGCGTTACTGCTAAACAGCGACTTAATAATCGGGGTCAAGGGGGCAGTGCTCCCTTGCGGGGATGCAAGGGGCGGCCGCCCGCTTGCCCGCCGGAGGCACCAAAACATTATTCAATTGTCTTCCAACCCTTGCCACGATGATGCTCGGGAACATTTCGCATTCCCTGAATAACTTGGCACGGCGAAAGACGTTGGTTCTTTAATAGCCTGTTATCCAGTACAACAACGAGTCCTGAATCCGTCTCACGTCTAATGAGCCTTCCTGCTCCCTGTCTGAACTTGATGGCTGTTTCGTAGCGATAGCGCTCCCAGAATACACCATCAGGCAGGAAGCGCTTTCGAGCATCCATGAGCGGGGAATTGGGCGCCGGGAACGGCAGTCGGGTTATGACAACCTGTGTGAGCGTCTTCCCGGGGAAATCTACTCCGTGCCAGAAAGTTTCGACCCCGAATAAAACGCTTTCGCGTGTTGTACGGAATTCTTCAATAAGCGCTGTGGCTGGCTCGCCCTTTCGTTGGAAGAGAAGCGGATAACTACCGTCGTAGGTAGCTTCCAGATTCTTGCGCAGGGCTTCTAAATCTTCATAACTGGCGCACAGAACGAGAGTCGCTCCATCGTTGTATTCTATGAGCTTGGGCAGCACGTTGAGTGTGTATTCCAGCCATAGCTTTTTGTGTTCGTAGAGAGCGCTTGGGGCATCTGAAGGAACAACAAGAGAGTAGTCCGGCGTGAAAGGCGGTGCTACTCGGGCAACAAAGCATGGCTTCGGCGGTGCTTCTTCATCTGAAAATTTTAGAATATCCGCTTTTCCCAACCCGAGCGTACGCCGGTACGGAGTAAAGCTGGACTGATGAGTGAGAGTAGCGGATGTCAGAATAACGGTGTCACGCTGTTTGATAATGGTTTCACGGATAAAAGCACCCATGTAGACTTGCCCGCCACAGAGTATCCAGTTGCGTGGAAAAACGTGGATAGAATTCCACGTGCCGTCCTCATGTAGTCCTTTTCGAATGAGCATGAGGTTAACGCTGATTTCTTGCAGCAGAGTACGCATTGTGCGGCAACGGGATATGGTCTTGTATCCTAATGGAAGGTCACCCGCCTTCTTGCCTGTAAAGAACGCTGAAAATTCGCTGATGCGCTCCAGATGCTTATTGAGAATCGCAAGGTCTTTTGCTGCATCCCCTTCTGTAAATGCCTTGTGAGCAGGCGTGACGGGCACGGCTCCAAAAGCTGCACCCTGATTCATTTGTTTGAACTGGTCACGCAGCGCACCTATTTTTGTGACGGTGTACGCAATTTCGCTAACCACAGCCTCGGCCTGATTTTCTACTGCTTCCGTTGTGGAAGGCGCAAGAATGAGCTTGCGGCATTGTTCGCGCAGGTAGCGGCAGTAGAAGAAAATATCTGATGTTGAAACTTCAGGACTTAGGGTTGTGCGAACGGCATCCTCAAAGTGGTTTGCTTCGTCGATAACGCAATGCTTGAATAAATCGCTCAGAAGCGGATCGCTTTCCATCAGCACTAATTTGTTGTGGTTGGTGATGACGAGGCGAGATTGTGCTGCTTCTGCGGTGACAATATTACCGGGGCATCGCTTGTGGGTGCTGAAACAACCGCTTCCCGCTGAAACCTCCTGCGCAATATTGCTCAGGGTTCGTCCCTCGTCAAAATATGCACGCAAGCGCGGCGTAACGTCATCTAAATCTGCGATGCGATAATGGTAGCAGATGTTGGCAAAATAGAGCCACGAGAGCAGTTCTATGCCATCCAGCAGGGGAGATAGGATGTCATTTAACTTCTGCGCACAGACGTAGTTTGATTTTCCTTTGATGAGCGAAACGGGGATATCGTTGTACTGTCCAAAAAGTTCACGACATGAGTCCAGCTCGTTGCCAAACAACTGCTTCTGTAAGCTTTTAGTGTAGGTTGCGATTGCGACACGCTGCGAAGGATTCCGCTTTAAAAATTCCATAACAGGCAGGAGATACCCGAGAGTCTTGCCTGTACCGGTTCCCGCTTCAATGCAGGCAACAGCGTTGGAGTTTATGGCGTGCGCTATGTGTGACGCGTAGTCAACTTGTGGCTGCCGAACAGTATATCCCTTGCGTTTATGGGCAAGCTGTTCATAGAGCTGCTGAATATCGTCTTCAGGGAGTTCCTGATACGCTTCACGTTCAACGGTAATTTTTTCTTTTTTTGGCGCTGTGTCTAAAAATTGTTCCCAGTCTGCTGTTTCCGGTTTTGATACCGGAGTAATGAGCGCATTGCCGAAATAGCTGCTGTAGTGTTCAAGAACATGGCAGCAGAAGGTGCCGAAAAGCGTGTTGCTTGTGCCCAGATAATAGCGAAGGGCGCTTGCAGCAGGAAAAGAGGTGTCGTTTAACACAGTGCCGAAGAGGTGCTGTAAAAGGTCGACACAGATACCGGCACCTTCCAAGGCGGTGAAGCTAATTTTTTGACGCTCTTGCTTATGGAGATATTCCCATAACGATTTAGCTGTGGCGGCTCCTGTCCACGGCATGAAATAATCTGCCAGTAGTGCGGCATCGATGATGCGTTCGTTATTGCAGAGCGGCTCCAGCGAGATGATATGCCCGTTCGGAACGTAGCCCACCACATGCTCAATACCTTCCAGAAAATCTTGAAGATGACCGGAGACAGTGATTTCGTCCGGAGCATTTTTGAGTTTTGCTTCACTTAGCTGTGAGTGAGTATATTCCCGCGCTCGAAGTTTTTCGGAGCGAATATTGGAGGCGAACTCTGTTATCGTGGCATCTTTTGAAATGCGCAATGCCGCAACGGAGTAGATTCGCTTCTCGCCGTTGCTAAGGCTGCGTTCATGCCCGAAGACAATGGCAATATCTTCGATGGGAGTAGTAAAAGGACGAAACATATCTTTGGCATACCAGAACCAAACAAGCCTGTCAGTTGTGAATTATTACAAGTGGTTTTACGCCGCTATCGGGTCGTATTATAAATAAAAATCAATATGCCAGATGATTGCAGACAATAGCTCAGCACTTCTGCGGGATGCAGGTGCAGGGTCTACTCAGCAGAAAAAATAAAAAGGCAGCCGTGAGACTGCCTTTAAAATATGGTCATTTTATTTTCGCACAAGGAGCGGCTTAGCCAGACTCTTGAAGTGCGTTCCGTGTTCATCAGGCGGATTACGCCATAGGTGACCACTGCGAAGCAGCAGGTCGTCTGACGCTTTTGGTCCCCACGATCCGGCTTTGTACGGATGTAATGGAGCTTTTTCCGGATGATCACGCCAGAAGTTGAGAACCGGATCAACAACTTTCCACGCTGCTTCAACGCCTTCGCGGGAAAGGAATAGCGTGCGGTCACCTAACATGCAGTCAAGCAGCAGGCGTTCATAAGCATCCTGCGGGGCGGTGTCGAACACTTCATCATACTTGAAGGAAAGGGACAGACTCGCCATACAGGATTTTGGCCCTGGCTGTTTGGTATGAATGGTTAGATCAACACCTTCGTCAGGTTGAATCTTCATAACCAGAATATTAGCTGGCATTTCATGTTGTGATTCAAACCCGAACACAGAATGCGGAACACGTTTGAAGGTTACGGCAACTTCAGACTCGCGCATGTTTAGTCGCTTACCGGAGCGCATGTAAATGGGAACACCCTGCCAGCGCCAGTTGTCGATGTAGAGCTTCATACCTACAAAGGTTTCCGTGGTGGAATCCGGCGCAATATTGAGCTCGTCGTGATAGCCCGGTACGTCTTTTCCATCCATTGTTCCCGCTGCGTATTGAGCGCGAACAATGTTTTCTTTCAGTGTGCGTTCCGACCACGGGCGTATTGCTTTTAACAACTTAACTCGTTCTCCCTGAACATACTCAGCTTCAAACCGAGTTGGTGGCTCCATGGTGACGAGTGAGAGCATCTGCAACATGTGGTTTTGGAACATGTCACGTAGACACCCGGCTTCTTCGTAATAGCCGCCTCTGTGTTCAACGCCGACAGATTCAGCCACGGTTATTTGAATATTATCGATGTACCGCTGGTTCCAGAGTGGTTCGAACATAATATTCGCAAAACGGAGCATTAAAATGGACTGCACCGTTTCTTTGCCGAGGTAATGGTCAATGCGGAAAATCTGCGACGGTTTGAGCATGGAGGTAAGATGCTTATCCAGCTCCAATGCCGACTGTAAATCGTGGCCGAACGGTTTTTCGAAAACAACACGCGCCCACGGGTCCTCGTTCTCCCCTTCCACAGTAAGACCGGATTGCGACAAGCGGCTTACAACGGTTGGGTGCAGTTGTGGTGGAAGCGCAAGGTAGAAGAGTTTGTTTTCTTTTTTTGAAAAGTCATCTTCGCATCCCGAAGCTTTTTTCTGCAACCGCTTGTATGCTTCAATATCGCTGTAATCGCCGGACGTGTATCTGCACTGTGAAAGGAACGAGTCGAGGATTTCTCCCTTTGTGTCCTCGTGTGCATCAACAAGTGCTTCGCGCACTCGCTCCCGAAAATCCTCATCAGTCATCTCTGTACGCGCAAAACCTAATATGTAGAATTTTGAAGGCATGAGTTTGCGCAAGTACAGATTGAACAGCGAAGGGAGGAGCTTTCTGTACACAAGGTCACCGGAGGCACCGAAGATGATTATCCCGCAGCCTTCCGGCTTCTGCTCTTCGCACGGAGTGTGCGTTGGGGTCATCCTAGCTTTGATATTAGGCATGGGCGTTCCTACTCTTTTTTCACGGCATGACCGCCGAATTCGTTACGCAATGCTGCAAGTACTTTGTTAGAGTAAACATCTTCCTGACGTGATTCAAAACGCTTGAAGAGTGACTGGGCAAGCACAGGAGCGGATACGCCGTATTCAACGCTATTGAGCACTGTCCAGCGTCCTTCACCGGAATCGTCAACGAATCCTCTGATGGATGAAAGATCAGGATCACGTTCGTAGGCGAGCACCAGTAATTCAAGAAGCCAGCAACGGACAACGCTGCCTTGTCCCCAAAGATCTGCAATGCCACCAAGGTCAAGCTTGTCGAAAGGACCATTGCGCATAAGGTCAAAGCCTTCGCCGATGGCTTCCATCATGGCATATTCGATGCCGTTGTGAACCATCTTAACAAAGTGACCGGAGCCTACAGGGCCAACATGCTTCCAGCCTCGTGGTGGTGCCAGAGTGTCGAATATCGGCTTGGCGCGCTGGACGAAGCGGTCTTTGCCGCCGACCATTGTGCAGTATCCGATTTTTAAACCCCATACTCCGCCCGAAACACCGGCATCAATGTAGCCGCAGCCTTTTTCAACAAATGCTTTTGAATTTTCCTGATCATCTTTCCAATAGGAGTTGCCGCCTTCAATGACCAGATCATCCGGATCAAGTGCTTCCAAAATTTCTTTTAAGGCCATCTTGGTGACATTGCCGGAAGGCAGCATGCACCAGACTGTGCGGGGGCCTGTAAGTTTTTGCACTGCTTCTTTAATTGTCTGTGCACCGGTAGCACCTTCGCCGACCATCACGGCAACTTTATCAGGTGAACGGTTCCAGACTACAACATCATGCCCATCTTCCATGAGACGACGAGCCATGTTCATTCCCATTCGACCAAGACCGATCATTGCTATTTGCATACGATTACCTCTGAAAAGTAATTTGGTTTCTGGTAAAAAATGAATTCAACTTACAAAGTACGTGAGCTGCGTTGTTAGTGCAATCCGCAGTCATTATATTTGCAGGTGCGTCTGACTATTGAGATGAAGTTATTTTATTCTCCTAATCCGCAATTTCTCATTCTTTGATCACGCGAAAGTTCGCTCGTTCGCGGCTGCCAGTTTATTTATCTACGTACTCGCCTCGCGTAAAAACGGGTCAAGGGGGATTCCCCCTTGCGGATGCAAGGCAGCGCCTTTGCCCGCCGGAGGCATGCTCACCCACCGGAGGTACATTCGTTTGTCAGCAAAATGAGTTCCTGCTATGCTTCCCAAATGCGAATCGTAGTTCTATCAGATATTCACGCAAATTATGAAGCCCTTACTAGTGTGCTACATGATATTGCCCAGTCTTTTCCAGATGTTTCCGAGATAATTTCTCTTGGTGATATCGTGGGCTATGGCCCGGACCCTGAGTTGTGTGTTAAAACCGTTCAGGAACACGGTATTATTTCTATTGCTGGAAACCATGAACTTGGTGTCGGGCGTAGTAAGTATCGTTCCTGCTTCAACAAGCAATCTGTTGAAGTGGTAGATAAAACAGCACAATTGCTCTCTGAAGAATCGCTGGACTACCTGCGGTCGCTTCCCCTTGTGCTTTCGTTGCACGGCACTCTGTTTGTTCACGGGCTGCCGCCTCGGTCGGCATTCCAATATATTTGGGAGTTGGACGACGAACGGGTTCTGCTAAAATTTTCTCGGTTTCCCGAACAAATTGCTTTTCTTGGTCACACGCATGAGCTTGGGCTTGTCAGCGCTGCAAACGGCAGTGTGGTGCGTGGCGACTTGAAAGAAGGCACTCATACCCTCGATTTTACCAGCCGGTATATGGTGAATGCAGGCGCGGTGGGGCAACCGCGTGATGGCGATCCGCGGGCAAAGTATCTTGTGTGGGATACAGAATCTCATGAACTTATAGTACGCTGTGTTGCGTATGATCCCACAGAGACCGTTGCCAAGATGAAGGCAATCGGAATGCCGGAACGATACGCCAGACGACTGCTGCCGTAGTCCACAGGGAAAATACATGAAGATTGGACGCTATACAGTATGCGGCCTGCTTGGCAGGGGCGGTATGGGAGCTGTTTTTAAAGCTCGCCAGCCGGTAACTGGACGTATTGTTGCTCTCAAAGTTCTCAAGCCTTCCGAGATGATGGAAATGTTTGTTGATCGGGATGAACTTATTGCGCGGTTTGAATCCGAAGCGCGCATTATGGGAAAACTTGATCATCCTAATATCGCTGCCATATGGGATTATGATATTGCTGACGGCACGCCGTTTTTCATCATGGAGTATTTTTGCCGTAACCTTGGCATGGTAATCGGTGAAAGCTACCGTGTGGAAGCACCAACCCGAAAACTTCCGCTTACAACCGCAGTCTCATATGCGACGCAAACTCTTGATGCTCTGTATAGAATGCATCAGGCTGGCGTTGTGCATAGGGACGTGAAGCCGTTCAACCTTATGATTACAGGGTTGGATGAAATTAAGTTGATTGATTTCGGACTGTCGCGCCTTCGTGGAGAAATGAGGCCGACCACAGCCGCAAAGGGTGAACGTATAGGCTCCCCATACTACGCAGCACCGGAGCAGGAAGCAGCACCGGACAGTGCGGACGGCAGGTCGGATATTTTTTCTGTAGGTGTCATGTTATACCGAATGCTTACTGGGGTGTTGCCTACAGACGAAGCAGTGTATACAAACAATGTTGTTCCGCGTGCCAGCCAATATTCTCTTGATCTTGATGCTGAGTGGGATGCCTTTTTTGATACGGCAATGGCCTTTGACCCTGAAGACCGTTTTGCGACAGCGAAGGACATGCGCATTGCGCTTGAAACTTTGGTGGCAGCATGGCGTGATCGGGTCGACAATGAATGTCGTTTTATTGATGAATTTGCTGAAACCCCGCCGTGCCCGACGGATGCGCCTGTTCTGCGTACAGCGCCTGTAAAGGTGCGTCTTGCAGAGGCTCAGAAAACTTTTGGGTTGGATTCATTATGGCGTCCCGCTTGTGTTGGTATGGCAGACCTCACTGATAATGAGGACGGAACCGTGACGGATTCTGTTACAGGAAAAATGTGGCAGCAGTCCGGTAGCGAGTTTGCATGTACATGGGACGAAGCCCATGCGTATATTGCATCGTTGAATGAAAAAAAATTTGCAAGCTATCAGGATTGGCGGTTGCCGACAGTGGACGAACTATCGTCACTAGTGCAGGAACCACCGGAACTTGGAGCTTTTTGTGTGCCGCAACTTATGGACAGTGCACAGGATACACTCTGGACGTGCGATTCAAAGTCATATATGGCGGCATGGTTTGTGAGTGCATCTTTGGGTTTTGTAGGCTGGCAGGATATGACATGTCAGTTTGCTGTCAGAGCGGTGCGCGGATAGACAAACTATCCATACAGATAAAAAAGGAGACCTAACATGGGTCAGGAAATACAAAAAGAATGTACCCGTTGCGGTACATGTTGTGCCAAGGGCGGCCCTGCTCTGCACAAATCAGATCTTGAGCTGTACGCGAAAGGGATTTTTCAGCGTAAAGACCTTATGACTTTCCGTCGTGGTGAGCTGGTACGTAACAACGTAACTGGCCAGCTTGAGCCGCTTCAGCAGGAACTCGTAAAAATTACCCGCCGTAACGAAAGCACATGGACTTGCTGCTTTTTTAACGTAGTAGACCGTCTTTGTTTTATCTATAACGACCGTCCTGAAGAGTGTAAAACTCTGGACTGTTGGAACCCTGATGCACTTCAGGAAATGTACGAAGAAAATCGCATCACCCGTTTAGATGTTCTCGGTGATAACAACGGCTATGCTGAACTCGTAAGAATGCATGAAGAAAAATGTGGTTACGAGTACCTTGGAACCATTTTCGAACGTATGAAAGAAGATCCTTCTGCTAGAGAAGAATTTTTGGAATCAGTTCGTTTCGATATGGCATTCCGTAAGGTAGTTCAGGAAAAAGCCGGGGTTCCTTCAGCAGAAATGGAATTTCTGTTTGGTCGTACCCTTGGTGAAACCGTGCATATGTTCGGTCTGCGTATCGTAGATACCGAGCATGGCCCTGAGCTTGAAAATATTATCGAGAAAAAAGTAAGCTAGCTCCCCGCTAGGAGGACTGTATGTACATCGTTACTGGTGGCGCCGGAATGATCGGCAGCGCTATGATCTGGAAGCTCAACGAAATGGGTATTACAGATATTATTGTAGTGGACAATCTCGCTTCTACTGAGAAATGGAAGAACCTTGTTAACCGTACCTACGAAGAATACGTCCACCGCGATACTTTTCTCGAAATGGTGATGCATGACCAACTTCCTTGGGAAGTTGATGCTGTTATCCACATGGGTGCGTGTTCTTCTACTACTGAAAAAGACGCAGATTTCCTTATGGAAAACAACCTTCAGTACACAAAAGCAATGTGCGAACTGGCGCTTATGAACGATGCTCGTTTCATTAATGCTAGCTCTGCTGCAACATATGGCGACGGTCAGTTCGGTTTTGAGGATTCCCTCGAAACTATGAGCAAGCTGAAGCCGCTGAACATGTACGGGTATTCCAAACAGCTTTTTGATCTCTGGGCAGACCGTACCGGACGTCTCGATAAGATTGCGTCCCTTAAATTCTTCAACGTGTACGGCCCGAACGAATACCATAAAGGCAACATGATGAGTGTTGTGTGTAAGGCATTCTCCCAGATTGGTGATACTAAAGAGATGAAGCTCTTTAAGTCTTACCATCCAGATTTCCCGCACGGTGGTCAGAAACGTGACTTTGTGTACGTAAAAGACTGCGTTGATGCTATGTGGTGGCTTCTTGAGAACCCACAGGCTAACGGTATCTTTAACTTTGGTACCGGCAACGCGCGCACATGGAATGATCTTGCGAATTCCGTATTTGCTGCAATGGATATTGAATCCAACATCAGCTACATCGAAATGCCGGAAGTTCTGCGTGGTAAATACCAGTACTTCACAGAAGCACCGATGAAACGTCTTCAAGACGCCGGTTGCCCTGTGAAATTCCGCTCTCTTGAAGAAGGTGCGAAAGATTACGTACAGAACTACCTCGCACAGGAAGATCCATACCTGTAGCACCGAGCGTGCATAACTTCGTGTCTACGAAGTAGTTGCAGATTGTTAGTCTGCACCAATAGCAAATGAAAAAGGGTGGAGCCATAAGCTCCACCCTTTTTTTGTTTTGATTTTTACGCGGTCGCTATTCTATGGTTTTACCGCCACAGCGAACAAGGCACATGGTTACTGGCTCGCGTAGAATAATTCCCTGTTGGATCATGTCGCAGAGTTGGTCTGAAAAAGCATCAAGCTTCTCTTTGTCATCCACAATGCGGATAATTACAGGAATATCTGAGCTTCTGCCCAGCGGGTTTTCTTTGTGGATTTTTTTGGCTGCACCATACCCCATAATCCCTTTGTTAACAGTAGCACCGGCGATACCGAATTTCTGGGCTTCTTCTACAATTGCGCGGTATAATGGTTCGCCATTGTGTTTTCTATCTTCATCAATGATGCATGTAATGCGTTCAACTTTTGAACATTCCTTCATTTCGGCCTCCGTCGGAGCTGTCTAAGCGTTGCGGTGTATTGGAAAATTGTGTGCGTATTCCTTTTTTGAAAAAATTCAATGAATACCATGACACAATACAATTTCCGAGGAGTTGTATCTGCTATTTTAAACAGAGTGACAGACAGTTAGCAGCGAAAAAAACGAGATGTTTGAAGAAAAAATAAGAATTTATTTCTATAACTGTCTTAAAAATAAAGAATAAAAGTTTTTAGAGAGTTGTGGTTAGTCCAATGATTTTTTTCAGACAGAGAAAGTAGGCAATAAAAAACGGTCAGCATTATAAAAATGCTGACCGTTTTGTTAGTTCTTGTATTGCGGGGAAGTTGAAATGCTATCCCTTGCGCTTAAACATTTTTTCCAAATCATCAATGGTGAATTGAAGCACAGCAGGGCGTCCATGTGGGCAGTAGGTTCTGTCCGGAGTTGTTAGCCACTGGGCAATAAGACCGGCAGCTTCATCAGATGTGAGCTTTTGACCGGCTTTGATGGCGCTTTTGCAGGACATCATTGCCCATAAATCTTCCATCGAACTTATTTGACCGGAAAGAATCTCTCGCAGGAACCCCTTTGCTTCCGCTGTCTCAAGGGCAGTTGGAATCCCTTTGACGCGCACTTCGGTTTCACCGGAAGTTGCTAGCGAAAATCCTATTTTTTCCAGATCTCCCCACATTTCCTGCAACCTGTGTGCTTCAGAAGGATGGAGCGTAAGGTTCATAGGGAGTGCGAGCAACTGCGAATGTCCTTGTGAGGCATCACGTTTGATACGTTCAAACAGAATTCGCTCATGCACAGCGTGTTGATCCAGCAATATCAATTTTTGATTTCGCTGACGGATAATCAGATATGTGTCTGCCAGCTGTCCGAGGTAGGTCAAATCGCCGACGGATACGTTTTGGCTTTCTGGTTCTGCCTCGGCATGTCCTTGCGGTTCGTAATACTCTGCTGCTGACGTTTCCGCCATGGCAGCGGCATGTGTTTCTTCTGAATACGCCTCAGTTGGTGGCGTAATGGATAGATCAGCTTGTTCAGCCGGCACTGTGCCTTGTTCTTCCAGCTCCAGCACTGGAGTATATGGAACTGGCTCTTGATCTGTTGACGGAGAGAAATTTAGCGATACGTCGTTGTTTTCATCCATGCCAGAAGACTGCACCATGTCAGAAGACTGCATTGTGGCAGTGCTAGCTGTACGTACAACCTCCGTCTCGTATCCTGTCGGTTCTGTATTGGGATTACGATTGATAACGCCATGGTCATCTGCCGCACCCCAGAACCCCGCAGGCTTTGGCGGTGGAGAATCCAGATTCATAGAGGCTTGTGTTGCCGCAGGTGCATGAGCACTAGGCGACGCTGTGAAAGGATCGGTTCCGGCTTCAACCTGCTCAAGTACGGTAAGGTCATCAAGAGCACGTTCAATACCTTTACGCACGACGAGGTAGACGCTGTTTTCATCCTGAAAACGTACTTCGTTTTTCGCAGGGTGTACGTTGGCGTCCACAAGCTCCGGCTGCATTTCAAGAAACAAAGCAATTTGCGGATATTCTTTACTCAGCAAGCGTCCTCTGTAGCCATCACGCACTGCGCGCATGAGAAGTCTGTCGTTAACAGATCTTCCGTTTACCCAGAAGAGCATACGGTCTGCACGAGGCTGCGCTTTTTGTGGATGTCCTGCCAATCCTCGGATTGTATAGCCCTCGCGGGTATGATTCAGAGGAAGCAGTGAATCTGTAATGGCTGGTGGCCAAAGAGTCGCCAGACGGTCACGGAGTGTTTGGTTTGTAGGAAAACGCCAAACCTCACGGCCGTTGTTTGTAAACGTAAAACCGACATCAGGGCGTGCAAGCGCGAGACGCGAGAGCATTTCCTGACAACGTTTGGTTTCAGTATTTTTTGTTTTAAGAAATTTGAGTCGTGCCGGAATATTGGCAAACAGGTCACGAATTTCAACCACTGTTCCCTGATGCAGTGCTGCAGGGCCTTGGCTGGCTATGTTGCCGTGTTCTACCTTGATGAAAAACGCGTCTGCCGGAGTATTCGCAACTTTCGGTGCTGGCGCAGAGGTAATGGTAAAGGTAGAAACTGAGGCAATGGAAGGCAGTGCTTCGCCACGGAAACCGTAGCTGCCGATGCTCATCAATTCTTCCAGACTGGCTACTTTACTTGTGGCATGACGGGTTACAGCCATTTCAAGTTCGTCTTGAGGAATGCCATGCCCGTTATCGCGCACTTGAATAAGTGTTTGTCCACCTTCTTCAATTGTGATGTCTACATGTGTCGCGCCAGCATCAATGCTGTTCTCCACAAGTTCTTTCACAACGGAAGCTGGGCGTTCAACAACCTCACCCGCAGCAATCTGGTTGCGCAGGTCAGATGGGAGTACCTTAATATGGCGTCTGGGATCAGTTTTCTGTGTCATACAAATTCCATGCTACGGGGCGGTTACGTTTTAGAACTGACAGTTCTATAATTCGTGTACTTAATTAGTTCTGCTTTGGCAATTTGCAACATCTAAATTGATTTTGGATGACAATATTTAGCTGATTCGGAGTGAAAATTGATATTCGTCGATTTGGTTTGAAGAAGTTATAACAAGAGTAAAGGTAAAAGCAGTTTACAAGACTCCGTAGGCTCTGTAACTATTTAAGGGTAGAAAGTGAAACTGTACGGTATACACAGTTTTGCTGCATTTTGCTGTAAGACAGAGGCGTGGTTGCAGCAAAGTGCAAAAATAAAGGGGCTCATTTATGAGTCCCTTTATTATGCAGATTGATGTCAAACCCGCGCAGTGCAGCGCACCCCTAGGGCACTTGTTCCCGTATGGCTCGATGACTTGCCAACGGTTGACTGGCGTTACTTCAAAAAAAACAAAATCTTACATACGTCTATGTATGCTTCGATTTTGTTTTTTTCTTGCGCCTTGCACTGAACATTTTTGTCTCAATCTGTAAGGAAAAGCGTAGCCAATAATCACTTTAGTTACCAAGATCTGCATCCATAAACTTCACTAGTTCGAACAGTTTTTTCTGTTGTGTCGAGATGATATGGAACAGTGAGTTTTGTGGAACTAAAATATACGGAACGTCATCTTGTCTTCTGAACAGAAAGTGGGAAAGGATCATGCGGTTAATTGCCTGATGCCCCACAATTAGGACGCGTTCTGCGTTACCGGAAAGGAACAGTGCTTTTTTCAAGCCCCTGTCTACACGGTCTTTCAAGGTTCTGTATCCTTCTCCTTCCGGATAAACATAGCCGTATTTATCGTAGGAACGGTCACGGGCAATCTCAGGATATTGCTCTTTAATTTCAGAATACATTAAGTTTTCGCATACTCCGGCGTCGATTTCATCAAACTCGGGGAGTGGAATAACTGTGCAGTTCGGCATGTGGTTTACAACATACTGTGCGGTTTGCTGCGAACGTCGCTTCATGCTGGTGAAGACGTAGTTGATTTCGTCTCCCTTAAAATATTCACCAAGGCAACTTGCTTGCTTATGACCAAGCTCTGTTAACGAGGAGTTGCCCCCGATTCTGTCCATGACGTTGTATTCTGTCTGACCATGTCGCGCGAGATAGAGATTACGCACCCAGTCCGAAACAAGAATATCACGGATATTTGCATAGAACGGTATGCCGCTCGGCACATTTTCATTCAAAATAAGGTTATGTAGAGAATCTACCATTACCCACATTTTTTCATCCAGCAGAGGTGAATAGATGTGCTCGTAATATTTGATGCGCTCTTTAAAGCTCATACAGGCTTGTTCTTCTGTCAGCTTGGAAAATTCAGAAAGTTTTGTTTTGCGCAGAATAGAAGCATCGACCAGCTCTTCATCGTTATTGATGCACTCGATCCAGAGAATCGGATAGATTGCCATGCGTTCAATGGCAAGGCGACGATGACGGCTGACGTTGGTAGCATCGAGAATAGCGACGTTGCCGCCGCTCTGCAAAAACTCCGTGGCACGGTTCATATTGGTAAAAGCAATTTCTTCACGTGCTGCTTTACCTGCCTGATTTGTAGGGCAGTAAAATTCTGGTTCAGAAGATTTGACACCAAGTCGTTCACGGCGGATGTCGCCGTTATTAAAAATTTCCGTGCGAATACCTTCTTTTGAGAGACCATCAAGAATTTTTGCGGCAACAGTTGTTTTACCGCGAGCAGGTAGACCTACCATACCAATATAAAGCTTGTGCATTCTTCCTCCGGCATGTGCGTTACTGGCGTAGTGCCAGTGCTGTGTATCGTTGGTAGTTTGTCTCTTCCTTGCGGTTATGTCCAGCGTCCAAACAGCCCCGTAAGTTGCGACAACTTATTGAACATTGGATGTTGCTGTTGTTCTTTGGTCATGCGCCATTCCCAGTTTCCATTCCCCGTTGATGGCGTATTCATCCTGCCCGCATTATCCAGTCCAAGGATATCCTGCACAGGGAATATGACCGTATTTGCGACGCTTTGCATGGCAAGACGCATAAAGGTGAGGTGCACATTATCGAGATCGGTACACTGCCCAACAAATTCATGCAGATTGTTCCGCCCTTGATCACCGGCTTCTGTCACGTACCATCCCTTTACCGTGGAGTTGTCATGAGTACCTGTGTATAGAACACAATGCGGTTCATGATGAAACGGTGTGTCTGGATTTCGTGTAAGGTCGCCGCCGAAGCCGAATTGCAGAATCTTCATTCCCGGTAGATTAAACTGCTGTTTCAATTCTCGCACGTCCGCCGTGATAACGCCTAAATCTTCGGCAATAATGGGGAGCATCCCGAGACGCAGGGTGAATGTTCTAAATAGCTCCATCCCCGGAGCATCTACCCATTTGCCATTTATTGCTGTGGGCTCATCCACAGGTATTTCCCAGTAACCAGCAAAGCCTCTGAAATGGTCGAGCCGAATCTTATCCATAAGCTCAATATTATGACGCAGGCGTCGTACCCACCACTCAAAATTTTCATGGCGCATGGCGTCCCAGTTAAAAACAGGGTTGCCCCAACGCTGACCTGTTGCACTGAAATAGTCCGGCGGAACACCACCTACGTGGGTTGGAGTCCCGTTGTCATCCAGTTTGAACAGGTGTGGGTTTGTCCAGACGTCTGCGCTGTGATGCGTGACATAAATAGGAAGATCACCGATAAGGTTCAGCCCGTTTTTGTTGCAATACGCGCGTAATCTTCGCCATTGGGAAAAGAAAATATACTGCACATATTCTTCGTATGCGATGGCATCCTTATGTTCTGCATCCCACTGCAACAGGGCTCCCTGCTCTCTGTACTTCAACGGATCAGGCCATTCGGTCCATATTTTACCGGGATGTTCGTCCATGATGGTTACAAAACGTGCGTAATCACGCAGCCATTCTCTATGGTTTTCTTTGAACACCGAAAAATGCGGACATGTACTGAGTGATTTTTTTTTGCGGGCGTAGGCAATGCGCAACAGGTGAGCCTTATAAATTCCGGCTGCTCCGTAATGTACAAAGGCATCGTGACCTTGCGGAGAATCACGAACTTCTTCCCATGTGATGATGCCGTCTTCGACCATCATCTCAGGACTGATGAGGAGTGGGTTGCCAGCAAAAGCAGACCAACTTGCATAGGGCGAGTTTCCCATAATTTCTGTAGTGGGAGTGGTTGGCAGGAATTGCCAATACAGTTGCCCGCGCGAGCGGAGAAAATCAGCAAAGTCATATGCTGCGGGGCCAAGATCGCCGATACCGAATCGCGATGGAAGAGAAGTAATATGTAAGAGTACTCCGCTGGAGCGAATATTCATAAGAGCCTCCAAGTGACTAAGTCCCTGTTGCGTAGATGCGTAGATAAAGGCAAAAGCACGCAGCAAAGTGCGAGTTCAGCTTTTATCTGACTCTTTTCTATATCATGGAGAGGAAGGCGGAGACTAGGGAGAAGACTTAATTATACAGGAGCTGAATAGAGTTCTGTTCCCGCACGGTGTTAACCGGTGCAAGATCAAGAATAGAGGAGATGAGTTCTTTAAGAAGGCTTTTCTTTTTTCTTAGGGCCTTCTGTAATAGGCAGAGGTGCTTCGAGATTACAGAGTTTAGCCAGCTCTAAGTAAGCTGTTTCTCTGTCGCCAAGCATGTCCACAAGGCCTGCTTTCAGGGCTTGTTTACCTGTCATTGCGCGACCGTCTGCATATGGCAGAATCTGTTCACGCTTCATGTGGCGGCCTTCAACGATAACATCGATGAACTGATTATACATGTCCATGATGATAGCTTGCAGGTATTCTCGTTCTTCCTGAGTCATGGTCTGGAAGGGACTGCCGGCAGCTTTAAGTTTGCCACTTGTGAGGGAAAGATAGGAGACGCCGATTTTTTGCATCAGCCCTTTGAAATTGGGGAGTTCCATCTTTACGCCGATGGAGCCGGTGAGTGTTGCGGGGTTGGCAACAATTTTGTGTCCGGCTGCTGCGATGTAGTACCCGCCGGAAGCGGCTACTGTGCCCATTGAGATAATAACAGGCTTAACTTTAGCAAGGCGTTTGATAGCAAAGTACATTTCTTGTGACGCGGCTACGCCACCACCCGGTGAGTTGATGCGTACGACAACACCTTTAATGGAATCGTCTTTACGCAGTTTGTATGCCCAGTCGGATACTTTGCGGGAGTCGGCAATAAAGCCTTCCACGTTGATTACGCCGAATTTATCTTGCGTAAAATAAGGCATATCATTGCCTTTTGATACGCGTAAAGCCGCAGTAGCGCCTGCGAACAGGGCTACTGCGGCAATAATTAGCATTATGCCAAACAGAAGTGGATGCTTCTGCGAGAAATTAGGCTTCTTCGCCTGCATCCTCAAGCTGCTTGAAGATATCGCCGAGGGTCTGCTGACCCGCATCGGAACCGCCGGAGCGGAATTCACGAGGCTTTTTGCTGCGTTCTTCAGGTTCCTGGAGCTGTTTGATTGAAAGTCCGAGACGACGTTCTTCAGCGCTAACGTGGATAACTTTAGCTTTGATAGTTACGCCTTCTTTGAACATTTCAGAAGGGGATTTCACTTTTTTCTGAGAGATTTCAGAAACGTGAACGAGACCTTCAATGCCTTCTTCTACTTCTACGAAGAGACCAAAGTCGGTGATGTTGGTAACAAGACCTTCAACGATGGTGCCGTTAGGGTAGTTAGAAGGAACTTTAGACCAAGGATCTTCGGAAAGCTGTTTAACACCGAGGGTGAATTTTTCACTGTCCTGATCAACTGTAAGAACTTTCGCCTGTACAGTGTCGCCAACCTGGAAGAGTTCATTAGGGTGACGGATCTTTTTGGTCCAAGAGATATCGGAAACGTGAATCAGGCCATCAATGCCGTCTTCAATGCCGATGAACATACCGAATTCGGTGATGTTCTTGATAACACCTTCAAGGATAGTACCTTCAGGGTATTTCTCAGCAACAATTTCCCATGGGTTTGGCTTAACTTGCTTCATGCCAAGAGAAATGCGTTTTTTATCTTCGTCTACGCCGAGGATAACTACTTCAACTTCGTCACCTACGCGTACCATCTGGGATGGGTGGCGGAGTTTACGAGTCCAAGACATTTCAGAAATGTGTACGAGACCTTCAACGCCTGGCTCGAGTTCCACGAATGCACCGTAATCAACGAGGTTTGTAACCTTGCCGCTGAGACGCTGTCCTTCAGGGAATTTCGCGGTGATATCCTGCCAAGGATCTTCTACGAGCTGTTTAAGGCCGAGAGATACTTTCTGGTTATCTTTATCGAAGCTGAGAATTTTCAGTTCGAGTTCCTGACCGAGCTGAACGAGCTCTTTAGGATGGCGAATGCGCTTCCAAGACATATCAGTGATATGCAGGAGGCCGTCGAGGCCGCCGAGGTCAACGAATACACCATATTCGGTGATGTTTTTCGCTTTACCAACAACAATCTGGCCTTCGTTAAGAGTAACGAGAAGGTCCTGACGTTTGGAGTCGCGTTCTTCTTCAAGAAGTACACGGCGAGAAACGATAACGTTGCTACGACGACGGTTGATTTTCAGCACACGGAATTCAAACTCTTCGTTCACGAGCGCGTCCATGTCTGGCACAGGGCGCAGATCGACATGGGAGCCAGGAAGGAAGGCATCAATGCCACCGAGGTCGACTGTGTAGCCACCTTTGATACGACGTACAATGCGGCCAGTAACGACGGAGTTCTTTTCCTGAACTTCTTCGAGCTGGTCGAACATCTGCATGCGTTTTGCTTTTTCAAACGAAAGGGTAATGGTGCCTTCCATCTCGTTCTTGCGAACAACGAAAACATCCACTTTGTCCCCAACGCCTACGCTAACCGCGCCGTCTGCATCTGCAAACTCGGAAGCAGGGATCTGACCTTCTGACTTAAAGTTAACATCAACGAGAACATAATCACTGTCCACGCGAACGATTTCGCCCTTAACGATTGAACCTTCATCCAGCTCACCAAAATCGGAGCTGAGGTAATCTTCAAGTGCAGCCTCAAAGCTCATTTCAGCTTCGAGTGAGTTATTTTCCATGGTTTCCATTAAAAATCCTCCAACCAACAAAAAAATTTTTCCCACTTGGAAAGTGAGATGGGAAGTGTTAGCAAATTAACGTTGTAAACTCAACAAAAAAATGCTGTGAATATCAGGATTTTACCGCTTTGGTTTGAAGTCCTAATTGTTTTCCGTATGTTTTTCGCATGGTAGCCTCACTTTTCTGAGAACGCGTGCAAAAAAAAATAAAACGGCTAATTACGCGAGTGCTACTAAATCGTAGTCGCGTGTATCCACAATTTCTGCGTCTACCATTGCTCCCGGTTCTACACCGGGGCCGCTTACGTATGTAATGCCATCCACTTCTGGAGCTTGGAACCAAGTACGACCTACATGCAGTCCCGGCCACTCGTCATGTTCACTATCAACGAGCACTTTCATGCGCTGGCCTTCGTACTGTTCCAAAATATCTTCACTAATGTCGCCCTGAATTTCCATGAGTGAATCACGGCGCCATTCTTTTTCTATATCATCAATCTGGTTGTCCATGGCAGCAGCAGGTGTACCGTCTTCTGCCTGATATGCAAAAACACCCAGATGATGGAAGCGTGTTTCAATGATGAAGTCACGCAGGTATTCCCACTGTTCTTCTGTTTCTCCAGGGTAGCCAACAATAATACTGGTACGAATTGCGGCTTCCGGAAAAATATCACGGATGCGGTCGATCACTTCGCGCGGGTTGCGTGCAAACGGGCGACCCATGCGGGACAGAACATCTGAGTGTGCGTGCTGGATAGGTACATCAAAGTACGGAACAAACGGCTCGCCAGCATCACGCAGATATTTCAAAAATTCTACTGATAAGCCCGCAGGGTACAGGTACATGAGACGTAAACGCTCAAGACCGTCCAGCGGCAGGATCTTATCTAACAGTTCACGCAATCCGTGTTTTAAGCCCAGTTCCCGGCCGTACGCTGTTACGTCCTGCGCTACGAAGATGAGCTCTTTAACACCCTGAGCAAGGGCATGCTTTGCATCACGCACAACGGTCTCTGCTGGTGTGGTACGTAAATCACCACGAATGGAAGGGATGGTACAGAACGCACAGTTGTGGTTACAACCATCACTAATCTTCAAGTACGCGTATGAAGGGCCTGTGGAGATAAGACGAAGCGGGTCTTTAATGAGAGGGAGCTTCATAGCTTTCGCAATCATTTCCGGCCATTCTTCCATCTGGGTGTTGGTCAACCACAGGTTAACTTCAGGAATCTCGGATGAAAGATCGTTTTCGCCAAAACGTCCTACAAGGCAGCCTACAACTGCGATAAGCGGACGTTTGCCTGTCGCTATGTCTTCAACATCGGCAACGGCTTGTAAAATTGTCTGCACGGACTCTTCAATTGCAGGCTGAATAAAGCCGCAAGTGTTAATGAGTACCAGATCAGCATTTTCCGGTGCTTCAACCGGCGTAATCTCTTCGCTTACAGCGCCTAAAAGCCATTCGGTATCTACCCTGTTTTTAGGGCACCCAAGGCTTATTGAATAAATATTAATCATGGGGTGGTTTCCAGTATATATACTATTTTGACTAATGAATTGTGTGTTTGCTGCACTGTCACAGGAGAGATCGTACGTGGAAAATAAGCAAGCCGTTGAGGCCGATAAAGAGATATTCACTACGCTTAACATAGCGACCATCGGGTATCGTAGCACATTTCGAGAGCTGTTGATGCATCTTTTTTCTACAGAAATGCCTGACGGCGTAGTGAGAATTAAAGTGCGAGCAATCGCGTGTGCACCTCAAGATGAGTTGCCGGGATTGATGTGTCTTGACGGCGTCGATTTCTATGACAGTGTAGAGGAGCTATGCGAGAATATAGATGATGTCAACATAGTCTTCGACCTTTCAGAAGAAGGTAAATATCTAGAGTATGTTAAGCAGCATACGCCAGCCGGAGTTTCCGTGGTCGGCGGAGAAGCTTTGATTGCTTTTAGAAAATCTCCTGTTGATCCCGCAGTGTTAGATGCGCAGGCATGTAACCTCGATAGAGCTCTTGGGCTGTTCAGCACCTTTGTTGATCAGGCAGCAGAGGAATTTTGGCTTCTGGATACTGACGGCACTGTTCTGGATGCTAATGCTGCTGTTTTGGAAAGTCCGCGAGACCTTGAGTTTGAGGGTGCGGAAGGGACGCTCATTAACAATATATTATTGTATGCCCAGCAGCCGGATAATGCTGTTCTTAAGGCAGTGAAGACAGCAAAGCGCGCAGATCAGGTTGTCACAAAAATCACCGGTAACGGAGAACTCCAATATTTCGGGATCTCGGCGTATCCGGCTGTAAAACGCGACGGTACGGTGCGATCGATAATTTTAACGCGCAAAGATATTACAGAAAACTACTTTATGGTGCGTAAGCTCCAGCAGACGGAAAAACTTGCAGCCATTGGTGAAATGTCCGCCTTTGTTGCGCATGAAATACGGAACCCGCTGTTTGCCATTGGCGGCTTTGCTCGCGCATTGCTTAAGCAGAAAAATTTGAATGAAAAAGATACAAAGAAAGTTAAAATTATCTACAACGAGTCAAAACGGCTGGAGAAAATTTTAAAAATCATTCTTAATTTTGCTCGTCCTGCCCCTGGAGAAAGCGGCGAAATTGATGTAAATGAAGTGATTACAGAAGCCCTTGGCTTGCTCCGAATGCGATTTGAGTCCCAAGGGGGAATCGTTACAACCAACCTGAATGTAGGCGTAGCAAAAGTTCGCGGAAATCCTGACCAGCTGAAGCAGTGCGTTATTAACGGCATAAAAAATGGTTTTGAAGCCATGCCTAATGGCGGAACAATGCGTGTTGAAACAACGCTTAGTGCTGATAATTGGGTAATCGTCCGCATAATGGATTCCGGTGAAGGTATTCCAAATGATGTGCGCGAACATTTGTTTAATCCATTTTTTACCACCAAAAGTGGTGGTTCGGGCCTTGGTCTTGCCATGACGAAAAAAATTATCGAGGGCATGGGCGGTAAGGTGAAGCTGCGTAGTAAAATTCATAAGGGAACAATTCTTTCATTTTATCTTCCACCTATTTCCGCTACGTCTCCAGATTTTGGCAAAAAGGATTCCGCTACTGATGATGATGGTGATGAAGTGGCTAATTCTGCAAATGTAGGATTTTTAAGTGGGCCTATGAAGTTTTTCCGATAATATATTCTTTCAGAATGGATTGCGTAGTGTTGCAAGTGCGATAGGTACTATTTTCTACTTGATGGTTGGCTTGATATGTTACTAGGATGTGATTTAAAATTTTGATTGAGGGGATTCTGTAAGAGTCCCCATCTTCATATAAATACAAATGTAGACGCAATCATCTTTGATGAGCGTCTATATTTTAGTCACAGCTAGCATGCGCTACATATAAGGATAGAGTGATGGAAAAAATTATTGTGCTCGCAACCCGCAACGCAGGCAAAATAGCAGAGCTTGAAAAAACTTTGAGTGAGTACGGATTGTCAGTACGAGGTCTTAATGACTATCCTGAAATCGGTGAGATTGTAGAAGACGGTGACACCTTTGAAGAGAATTCTCTCATTAAAGCCCGCACAGTAGCAAAGCTGACAGGCAGGGTTGCAGTGGCAGATGACTCCGGTCTTGAAGTTGATGCATTGAATAAAGCTCCGGGTGTGTATTCAGCACGTTACAGCGATGATACTCCTAACTTGAAAGCTGATACTCGTGACAAACGTAATAACGAAAAATTACTTATGGAGCTTGCCGGTGAGCCGTTTGAGAATCGCACTGCCCGTTTTCGTTGTGTGATGTCTGCATGTTCCCCCTCCGGCAATTGCATTACAGCATCCGGCGCATGGGAAGGCTTTATCGGCACTGAAGAAAAAGGTGATAATGGCTTTGGGTATGATCCATTGTTCATTGACAGAAAAGACGGTTCCGTTTCTGCATTACTTACACGCGAAGAAAAGAATAAACGCTCCCATCGTGGCAATGCTCTCGCAGCTCTTCTTACCCAATGGGATGAGTTCTGGAAGCAGCACGGTCGATAGAATATTTTTGATGCTAAAAATAGCAAACAAAAAAGCGCCCGTAGTTCAACGGGCGCTTTTTTTTTTACGTATTAATTACGCGTTAAAGGCTGCAAAGATAATGAATACGCCACATGCAGAAGCAAAGGCGATTGTTAGTTTGCCGCCTGCAACTTCGTATGGGGCTTCAGTATTTGTTTGCTTGCGTTCGTTACGCAATTTCCAACTCATAGCACATGGCAGACAGAGACAGAGTACTGCAAAGCCGATACCTGCATGAGCGAGAGCGGCAATAAAGCTGCCCGGAGAAAGGTTTGCAGCAACGATTGGTGGTAAGAATACAGCGATAGTTGCGAGAACTCGGTGTAACTGTGATTCGCCAAGATTCAAGGTTTCTGAAGCGAGGTCGTATAATGATAAGGAAACACCGAAGAAAGAAGTTACCAGCGCAAAAGATGCGAACACAGAGAGAACTGCTTTAATGAAAACAGAGTCCTGTGCAATAGCAACGATCAGGGAATCTACGTTACCGTTCATTGCTGCGATTTGGGACATAGGCACACTGCCGAGAGCAAGGAAGAGCCACAGGGTGTAGCAAACAAGAGGAACTATCGTACCGCCGATGATTGCCCAGTAAAGGATGTTTTTGTTGCCTTCAACAATCTTGCAGGTACTCGGAATACAGAAGTGGTAGCCGTATGCAGCAAATAGGATTGGCAAGCTGCCCAGCAAGTAGTCGTAGTTAGGGGCGACAGCGAGTAGATTGTCGACATCAACTGTAGAGCTGAGTGAGAAGAATGCAAAGGACATGGCACAGACCATGACTATGAAGAACAAGTTGTTGAATCGTAAAATCGTTTTGGTTCCACAGAATACAATAAAAGCCATGATAACAGCAAAAATGGTTGAGCACATTGAGGTGCCTGCACCGTAATCTGCAAAATGGTAGGTGTCTGAAAGGATACTGCCCATACCTGTAATGTATGCAACAAGCAGTGCATAAAGAAGGAAACCAAGGCTTAATACGGCAACGACTTGCCCCGGCCATCCTAATACTTTTTTAACCATTTTATTGAAGTTCAATCCCGGGCCGACCTGCATGTCTACCTCTACAAGCAGTAAGCCGGAATAGAGCGCAAGTGCCCACATGAAGACAAGTAAAACACAGCTCATGGTGAATCCGAGATTTCCGACAGCCATTGGTAAGCCAAGCATACCAGCACCAATAGTTGAACCTGCGACGATACACCCAGCACTAAAAGCTTTACTATTCATAAACAAAACCTCCCAGTTTGCTTTTGTTCTTCCGGTAAGTAACCGGTTACTCTGTTATGAGTCAGAACATTCATATAAGGTTTGTGCTTCATAGAAATACGTTGGTTGTTGAACAGTAACCAGAGGATGACTTGTTACGTAGACAGCTGCTCTCTCAAGGATCCATCTTTCTGTTTTTTTGATTGCTTGCGGCAAGTGAAATGAAAGTAAACGAGCGGGGGTGCGTTCGTGGTTCATTTTCGCTTGTAACGGCGTATGAAAAACGGAAAAAAATATCTTACGTGAGAAGTAAACAGAATACGGTAACAGACTGTATTTATATGCAATGAAACACGTACTAACGATTACAATTTGTCTATCGATCTAATATAGGATTTTGGAAAAAACTGATCAGAATTTCAAAAATTTTAGATTTATTAATAAATAGCGCAATTTCTGAGGAGAATTATAACTAAATGAAACTGTGTGTGGTGTAGCATAAAAACATAAATTAAGGGCATACTTTTTCTTGCCATTAACAAGACACAACTATTGACAATTACGTTTTCAAAAAAAGCCACGGTATAAAGTTATATGCATGTAACAGGGAAAATAGAGTCACAAATATGTGTAACCGTGTGTCATGCTTTTGAAAATAACAGTAGCACGGTCAAAAGAGTCGAAGATGCTCAGCGGATAAAAGAAGGCAGGTCGTCAATTTTTCGTGTTTAAGGAAGGCATTATGAGAATTTTTGGTAGCAGGCATAAAAAAAGGTGAATCTGAATCAGATTCACCTTTTGTGTGTGTAGAACTGCGTGTGTTATGGCAACAATGGAGCTAATTTGAGCCCTTCGTTGATGGCAATACCACACATAAGGTTTGCGTTGGCCAGCGCCTGACCGGAGGCACCACGACAGAGGTTGTCGATAGCACTTACGATGATAAGACGGTTGGTACGCTTATCTACTGCAAGACCAATATCACAGAACATGGTTCCACGAACGTGCTTGGTTTCCGGAAGTTTGCCCATTGGCAAAACTCGTACCCACGGGTGGGTGCGGTAGGCTTCTTCGTAAATTGCGTGCACGTCGTCCAATGTCATCTCTTCGGTCAGAGTGGTGTAGATAGTGGACAAAATGCCGCGGTTTATTGGCAGCAGATGAGTATTGAAGGAGACGGTAATATCGTCTTCTGCAATAACAGAAAGTTCCTGTTCGATTTCCGGCGTATGGCGGTGAGTGGTGAGTCCATAAGCTTTGAAGTTGTCTGAAACTTCGCAAAAGAGGGAGCCTACGCTAGCTTTGCGGCCTGCACCAGTGGTGCCGGATTTTGAATCAACAACGATGCCGCTTTTGAGGATAAATCCTTCTTTAAGCGCAGGATACAGTCCGAGAATTGCAGATGTCGGGTAGCAACCCGGGTTTGCAACAAGCTGTGCCTGAATAATTGCGTCGGAGTATAATTCCGGAAGACCGTATGCTGCCTGATCCAGCAGTCCACTCTGGGTGTGCTCGCAGGCATACCAGTGTTCGTATTCATCTTTGCTTCGCAGGCGGAAGTCTGCGGAGAGGTCTACAACTTTAAGACCTTTTTCCAGCAGAACAGCAGCGATTTCCATTGCTGTACGATGTGGTACTGCGAGGAAAACGAGATCACACGCCTCTGCAAGATCATCCGCGTCCGGTTCAGTAATCAACAGTTCACCATTTTCCATGCCTTGCATGAACGGGTAAATGTCGCGTAATTTTTTTCCGGCTTCAGCACGTGAAGTAACACGCACCAATTCGAAGTGATCATGAGTCTGCAAAAGGCGCATCAGTTCCATTCCGGTGTATCCGGTAACCCCTACTAAGCCTACTTTAGTCTGTGCCATTTGCGTTATACCCTGTTTTGGTTGTTACTTGGTCTTCAATACGTATTTCATACGTAGATCGTAGAGCAGTGTATCGAGCAACTGCTGTTCATCATTTTCGAGGCAGGACTTTGTTTTATCCTGCAACATGGACAGAATATCAATGGAATGCTTTGCTGCGAGCAGGTTTTCCATTATCTGACCGCTTTCAGGATCTGGTACTTCACCAAGTTGTACCAGAGCAGAAGAGCCGATTGAAAGAATAAACGTGGAAAAATTCACTTCCGGCATTTCGGAGTGTTGGGAATTCTGGTCAGCCATGGTGCGCTCCTTTACTATTTATCAGAGACGTTCAATGCACTGTGGTATGCGTGCAGACCTTTTTCAAGATATCCGGACTCAATTGTGCCGCCGCAAGCTTTGCAACCTTCTGCAAAAGCATGGAGACCAGCTGCAAGGTCTGCCCAGTCAACCCAGCCCATGTGGCCTATGCGTACAAGACGTCCTTTCATGTGAGCTTGGCCACCTGCTAAGATAACTCCAAAGTTCTCATTTGCATATGCTAGCACGGCAGTGGCATCTACGTTTTCCGGCACAAGCACACTTGTAAGACCCCAAGTGAAGTGGTCTTTAGCAAACAGTTCAAGTCCCATTGCTGTAAGGGCTGTGCGTGCCATCATGGTCAAAGCCCATTGCTTTTTGAAAATAACATCAAATCCTGTTTCTTCAAACATTGCAAGGCTTTCGTTGAGGCCAACTATGAGGCTTACTGGCGTTGTGAATAAGGTTTGATCTTGTAAAATTTTCTGTTTTTCAGCACGCAGATTGAAATAGAAACAGGAAGGAGTAACAGATTCTGCTTTCTTCCATGCTTTATCGCTGCATGCAATAAGTCCCAGTCCCGGAGGGAGCATAAGTCCTTTTTGTGAACCGGTAAGTAGGCAATCAATGTTCCAGTCATCCATGAAGCATGGAGAAATGGAAACAGCAGAAATTCCGTCCACAACGAGCAGTATATCGCGATCTTTTAGTACGTTCGCTATTTCCTGAACAGGATGCAGTACGCCGGTGGAAGTTTCAGAAAGTTGGATGAGCACACCCTTACAGTCCGGATGGAGATCCAGCATCTTTGCAACGGCTTCAGCAGTAGCGGCTTGTCCCCAATCGAAGACAAGTTTTTCCACAGCAACGTTACTGGCTTCACAAATTTCTGCCCAACGTTCGCCGAATTTTCCAGCTTCGATAACCAATACTTTTTCACCGGGAGAAAAAAGGTTGGTTACTGCCGCAGTCATAACGCCTGTGCCGGAACACGCCAGCGAAAGCACTGGTTGAGTGGTGCCGAAAAGTTTCTGTAACCGCTGTTGAACCTGTGCCATGATGGCTTTGAACTCAGGCTTGCGGTGATGGATCATGTCTTGCGCTAAAGCGAGACGGACACGTTCTGGAACCGGGGTTGGCCCCGGTGCTAACAATCTATTTTTGTTAAGCACGATCTTCTCCGCAAATGGTAATAAATGCTGAATTTGTTAAGAGTTCAAATGGATACGGCTCTTTTTTGACTATGCGTTTATTGTGCGAATGCCAATTAAGATGCCATGCCCTGCTTTCAAACTTACTATCATCCTGCCGACTTTACCTTGGCAACGCAAAAAATAAAAGCAGTGATATGATGCTATTTTTGAATTACTTACCAGTCCTCTAGAGAGAAATTCTTCTTAAAAAAAGAACTGTTGCGTTGATAATGCAAAGTTATGAAGGGCAGTAACTTGATATATAACTCACCGCAATCGAATGTCCATATGCTTTTTAGTATGGTGTATTAGCAAAAAGTATCGCATCGTAAGTTTTTTCTGAAATATAACTGATGGAACGAGTATGAAACAAAAGAGAATGTATATATTGGTGTTGGCTTTTGCTGTGCTTATGTTTGCGCTTGTTGGCTGTGAACCTGCACCTGAAAAGCCTGCTGACTCAACAGCGCAGAGATTACCTGCCAAGCCTACAGTCGTAGATACTGACAAAGCTCCAACGTCACCTGCGGTGTCTGAAATTTCAGTCACACCGGAAGCAGAGCAGAACGGTTTAAAGCCAGAAGTCGCTGATTTAACGTTTGCAAAAGAAACTAAGCCGCAATTTTCACAAAAAGATGTTCAAGCCTTGGTCGAGAAGCAAGTATATTTTCCGGAAAAAGTATCAATGCCAACAGACCGTACTCCTTACAAGTACGGGCAACGTGATCTTAATGATGATGGGGTAGCGGAGTTGTTTGTGTTGATTCAAGATCAGTATTTTTGTGGATCAGGTGGCTGCACCGCATATCTGTTCTCTGCTGATGGTAAGAAACTTTCGCGGTTTACTGTTTCCGAACCACCTGTGTTTGTATCCGAAAAACAAACAAAAGGATGGAAGGACCTCATCATAACAAGCAGGGGTGTGCAGCATGTTATGCAGCATGATGGAAAAAAATATCCGCTTAATCCATCTGTTCAACCCAAAATATCGCGGGATGAGTTTGTTGAAAAAGCACGTACGGCTGCAAAACAGCAGGAAATATATGTTCAGGACGGACATAATTTGCGTTTAAAAAGCACAGAGGAATTACCTCTTCTTTCGCCATATGAAGACATTATGTTTGTTTTTGATCACTATGGTGATCCGACAGTTGCCTATAGTATTGATGTTCGAATAGAAAATGGAAAAGCCGTGGTTTTGCCTGACACAACATTTGAGTAAGGGCTATTCAAGAAAGTACTCTTATCTCAAAACGCTAAGACCATCATTTTACCTGTCAAAAAAAGAAAACTGGCGGAACATACGTTCCGCCAGTTTTTTATTGATCAAATACTGAGTGACGAAGCTTAGCTTTTGAACACTCGTACTGTGTAGCTTTTGAGGTAGTGAGTTTCCGGCATTGCTGGATGTACAGGATGATCTGGACCCTGATGACCCTGAATGAGAGTCTGAATGCGGGTTTTAGACTTGGAAGCTGCGTGCAGAAGTACGCGGTTCAAGTCCTGCGCACTAAGATGCTGGGAGCAGGAGCAGCTGGTTACGATGCCGCCGTCTACAACGAGATCCATAGCGAGTTTGTTAACACGCTGGTATGCGGAAAGACCTTCTTTGAATGCCTTCTTGCGCTTAATGAACGCAGGAGGATCTACGCAGATTGTATCGAACTGTGCGCCGGAATCTTTGAGTTCCTGCAAAGTGTCTAATGCGTCGCCGTATACGGTATCTACTTTATCAGGAGAACCGTTGAGGCTGCGTTGTGTACTGCGGCATCAAGAGCAATTTTGGAAGCGTCGAGGAAGGTAACTTCTTTTGCGCCAGCTTTAACAGCGTTACAGCCGAAGCTGCCAGCGTAACAGAATGCATCCAGAACGCGTTTGCCTTTACAGAAAGAAGCGAAGTCACGGCGGTTGGTACGCTGATCGTAGAACCATCCGGTTTTCTGGCCTTCAATCATAGGCACTTCAAATTTTACACCGTTTTCTTCAATAGCGATTTTAGCAGGAACGGTGCCTACTGCCTGCTCAACATAACGGTCGAGACCTTCGAGCGGGCGGTTTGCAGAGTCGTTACGGTAAAGAATCGCTTTAGGGCGCAGAATATTGCAGAGAACAGATGTAATCTGGTCTTTCATTTTTTCCATACCAGCAGTGGTAAGCTGCACTACAAGCAGGTCGTCGTAGCGGTCGATTACCAGACCCGGGAGGAAGTCGCCTTCAGCGAAAACCATACGGTAGAATGGTCTGTCGAACATGGACTCACGCAGGGTAAGTGCCTGAGAGATGCGCTTATCGAGAAGTGCTTCAGTGAGTCCTTCGTGAGGACGTGTGCTGATCATTCGAGCGCAAATGAGTGAGTTCGGGTTCACGTATGCTGAGCCGATTGGACGCCCTTGAGCGTTGACAATAACGGCGCTTTCACCCGGTTCGAATTCTTTGATAGGGCTTTTTTGGGTATCTACTTCGTTGCTGAATATCCAGAGGTGGCCGAGGCGGATACGACGGTCTTCACCTTTCTTGAGAATTAATTGTTTCATCTGTTCTATTCGGTTTCCTGTAAACCGTACTGTTAGGTTTGGGTTCGCTTGCGCGCCCCAGTATTGTGTGAATGCCAGAAGCTATAAACTTCTGGCAGGCTTTGTACGGAGATAGCCTCTGGCAGGTCTTCGACGAGCCTCCGGCGGCCAGAGAACCCTTTTGAAAAAAAGGGCTTCTCTGGACTCTCCTAAAACTTTTATTATGAAGCAACTTGTCAGTTACTAAGTTGTTTTTAGGTACATAATGCTGCAATTTTGTTAGAAATAGTTGCAGTTTTTTCGAAATTAATGTGCTTCGTTCCAGCGATCGCCTATTCCGGCGTCCACTTTTAATGGCACTTCCATCAGGGTTTTACCATCAGGCGCGACATTCGACATGATTTCCTGAAGACGACGAGCCGCAGCTTCAGCATTCTGTGTTGGTACTTCAAGTACCAATTCATCGTGAATCTGAAGGATAAGCTGAGCATCAAGTTGCTTGAGCTGCTGGTCTTCCGCTGTTTTGATCATGGCGATCTTAATGATATCAGCGGCGCTGCCCTGAATAACAGTATTGATGGCCTGTCTGCGTGCCTGTGACTGCATCATGTTGTTGCCGGACGTAATCTCCGGCAGATACCGGCGTCGGCTTGCAAGTGTTGCCACGTATCCATGCAGCTTAGTGTCTTCTTCTACCTTGTCGTAAAATTCTTTCAAATGCTGTAATTTTTCAAAGTAGCGGGAGATGAACTCTTTTGCTTCTGTAAGAGTAATTTTGAGTTCGCCAGCTAATTTTTGTGGACCCATGCCATAGATGAGTCCGAAGTTGATCGTCTTCGCATCGCGTCGCTGATCTGCAGTGACGTCTTCTGCTGCTGCATCGAAGAGGAGCGCGGCAGTACTGCTGTGAATATCTTTGTCATGCTTAAATGCATCCAGCAGGGTTGGGTCTTGCGAGCAATGTGCAAGTACTCGTAGTTCAACCTGTGAGTAATCAGCAGATACGAGTTTTTTACCTTCTGCTGCGAGGAAACAACTGCGCATACGGGTACCAAATTCACCGCGTGCTGGAATGTTTTGCAAGTTCGGGTTGCTTGAAGACAAGCGACCGGTTGCTGTTGCAAGCTGGTTGAATGTAGTGTGGATGCGGTCATTTTCGTCTGCAAGCTTTGGCAGTGGCTCGAGATAGGTGGAACGTAGTTTTTCGAGTTTTCTGTATTCCAGAATCAGATCAATAATTTTGTGTTCGCCAGCCAATTTTTCAAGAACAGCCTGTGATGTGGAAGCCTGACCACCGCTTGTTTTTGTTTTGGAAGCAAGACCTAAATCTTCGAACAAAATTTTGCCGAGCTGTTGTGCAGAACGGATATTGAACGGCTTGCCAGCGATGTCGTAGATGGAACGGGTCAGATTGTCGAGGTCTGCCTGCACTTCTACAAGGAACTCTGCAAAGGCTGCGCGATCAATGCGAATGCCTGCTTCTTCCATGTCTGCAAGGACGCCCACAAGTGGAAGCTCAATGTCGAGCATGAGTTGGCGCAGGTGTCCACCGTCAAGACTGCGTTCGAGGTCTTCTGCAATTGCAAGAGCAAGAAGGCCGCCGTTTTTGCGTGAAATTTCAAGTTCATCAGCTTTGCGTGAAAGCTTTTTCCATGAATAGTCGCGATCTTCTGGATTCAGCAGGTATGCCATGAGTCCAAGATCGAGCAATTTGTTTGGATCAATAGAAGACCAACCGGCATGTTGACGGAAAAGTGCTTTTGCGTCCGGTGTGATGATCTGTTTTGCGGCGTCGCAAAATTCTGCAAGTTCGTCCATTTTACCAGCGTAGAGAAACTCTGTCTGGTCAATGGCAACAAGCACTGAATTGCTTTCTGTTTGGTCAGCGAGCAATACTGCCACACGTTTGTCTTTGCATGAAGTCAGCCCTGTTACATCATTAACAGACATTGCAGGGCGTGCATCAGGTTCATCGGGAAGAGTGCTTTCGCCGCCGCCAAAGAGACCGAGCTGATCGGTTGCGACTTTCTTCTTTTTAGGTGCAGGAGCTGGTTCATTTGCATGTGAAAGTGCATTTACTTCACGAACCAATGCACGGAGCTCGTAGCCATTGACGAAATCGAGGACAGTGTCACGAGCGATTGGCTTTAGTTTGAAATCTGCAAGTTTTTCATGGTCACATGTGCTCGTGTTGAGCGTTGTAAGTTTTCGGTATGTGAACATGTTTTCAAGATGATCAGCAAATTTCTTTTGCAGATTCGGCTTGAGTTCATCAAAACCGTCGCGGATTTCTTCCAGAGTTTTGAACTGAGTGAAAATTTTGTCGGCAGTTTTTGGGCCGATACCAGGTACGCCTGGAATGTTATCTGAAGAGTCACCTATGATTGCTTGATAATCCGCCCACTGAGCCGGAGTCAGGTTAGTCTCTTCTTCAAAGTCTTCAAGGCTGGTGAGTTTTTCCTGCTTGGTGCCTGGATCCCAGAGGTATACGTTGGTGTCGAGACACTGTTTTAAGTCTTTATCAGCACCAACAATAATAACAGGGTTATCTTTTTTGAGCCTGTTTGCCAGCGCAGCAATGCAGTCATCCGCCTCGCAACCATCAGAGACGATAAGGTGGATGCCGAGGTGTTGTACCATCTCTTTGATTGGTTCAAACTGTAAAATTAAATCTTCAGGAGTTGCAGAGCGGTTAGCTTTGTATTCACCATAAAGTTCATGGCGGAAGTTTTTACCACGTCCGTCAAGAATGAAGGTGATGTATTCCGGAGACTCATCCCGCAGCATTTTCATTAAAATACGTGAAACAATAAATAGGGCGTTCGTAGGGAAACCATCCGCACGTTTAAGGTGCTGCATGGCGTAAAATGCCCGAAAAATGAATGCGGAGCCGTCAATAAGGTAGACAGGCTTAGACGTAAGGCCAAGGCGTTCTTGTAAAGACATATATATAGATGGGGTGGTTTGGGTTGCTACAATAGCGGCATAGGTGCGTTGCCAGAAGTGTAATAAAAGGAGAATCGCTGCCGCTTCATCTGCAAAGTGCATTGTGCAAAAGTGGATGATACCTACTATGCCTTCTACCTGCAAACACTAATACTTTGATTTGTAGCGAAGTGTGCAAAAAAATTTAGTAGCTACTGCTCAGAATAATTAGGTGTTTTTATTTGCGATGCATAATAAGCGCTATATCTTTAGTGCCGTAAATAAAAAAAAATAAGAAACTATTTGACAGTCGGCATGGTTTTCCATAAATACGTTTTCGCACGTGAGGGAACTCACGAAGCACATATGAAGCGTCCCCATCGTCTAGCCTGGCCCAGGACACCTGCCTTTCACGCAGGCGACAGGGGTTCAAATCCCCTTGGGGACGCCAAGCAAATTCAAGCACTTACATGCACATGTAAGTGCTTTTTTTGTTATATTACCCTGCGAGGTGTAAGCCAAAGGTGTAAGTTTTTGAATTTTTATTTTTAGACTGCACTTGCATCACTCTTCTCTTTGTTATGCTGGCCATTGTTCTCGGCTTTTGATGTGATTGAACTGAGAATATTGACCGCTTCATTTGGTCTGTATTGTTTGCGTAAGTACTTATCTGTTTGATGAGTAGATTTATGTCGAAGCAGTTCTTTTACATCCATAAGACAAGCACCATTTGTATGGGCAAGTGTTCCTGCTAGTGCTCGAATTCCGTGGACACCAAAAGGTGTTACATTTGCTTTCACACAAAGCCTTTTAAGCCAGCGCATGTGAAGACCTGCTTCAAGCTGTATCTCAGAAAAAACATAAGAACGTTTGCTGCCTACTTGAAGTTTATATTCTTTTAGTTTGGCGGCTAGTTCAGTTGCCAGTGGGATTAGGTCACAGCTTTCGATGCGGTCTTTCCTTTTTCGGGTTCGCAAACCGATTTGCTCACCCATAAACTTCACATCAGCCCATGTAAGGCGACGCATTTCAACGCGCCTAGCGGCGGTCATGAGTAAAGTAAACAATACTAGATAGTGTTGTGGCTCATCGCTTTTTGCCGCCAGTTTCAAGACTTTGAGCATATCTTCAAGCGGCGGCATGTAATGAGGTTCTTCTTCTGTGGTAGCTCCCTTTGGTAGCCTGCAGAAAGGATTGGCCTCTGGCATCTCTATATAATCGATACCCCAGTACCAACCTGCCTTAAGATTTTTGATTTGCCTATCCAGGTTCTTGCCGGAGTACTGTTTCTTAAGGGCATTGAATACGTCGAGAATGTCCTTTTTGCGCACATTGGACACCGGCGTTGTGGGGGGAAGAATGCCTGTTTCAAAGAAACGGCGAAAGGCACGCTGTTTTTCCTTTGCTAGCTTGCAGTTCTCGTCTGTGAATGTATTAAATGCATGTTCCATATACAATTCAGCCCATTCACCAACCAATAAGTTTCTAAAGCTTTTTTGCGGTGTTTCTGCTTCCTGATCGGCAAGTTCTAACCTATTGCGCTCTTCGTTCTGCCACTGCTGTGTATCGCGCTTGCGGTCAAAGTTTTTCGTCTTTCTGTGCACCTTACCATTACGGTCTGTATAATACACTTGTCCTTTCCATTTTCCGTTTTTCATTTGGAACGCCATAATTTGATTCCTTATATGAAAAACTGCTTATTCCTACCTAAGATGTTAAAACAAATCGAAGTTTGAATGCAACTTTTTTCTATGAAGAGTCTTTTTAACTGCAGCTGGTTCTTCAGAACTATTATCTGAAGACTGTTTTTTCTGTACGTTGATATATTCATCAACCTGATCTTTTGGAAACCGTAGTGCTCTTTCCGCAATGTAAAATGCACCAAGTTTTTCTTTCATATCCTGTCGCCTAACAAGGCTTTCGGAACAGTTTAATATTGCAGCTACTTCTTTTGTCGTTAAGTTTTTAGGTTTATTCATAAGCAGAATCTCATCCGGTACCGTTTTTTTTAGACAAGAAGCGGCTTGAACTTGTTTTTTAAGATCTCCTTCGAGAAATAGTTTCAGGTACTAACCTTTGCACACTGCGTTTTGATACCTAACCGATAAGTATGGATTACATTTTCTTTCGGAATGCAAGGGGGTTGTGACAAAAAAGATTGATTTCTTGGTAACAGTCTGAAAAATATTGAAATAAAATTTTAAAAGCATCTGACTCAGTGTGTTAGAAATGATAAATTCCGGTATGTAAGCTTGAGAATGGGGTGCAATTTTATCCATGAATGGTGCCGAGGTATGTTGCGGTGACTTCGCCACGGTTGTGCCCTAATTCGTGGGCAAGAATGTTGATTGCTTGGTCATGTGTGGTGCGCCAGTCTTCACCGTGTGCTTGATATGCCGCTTGCCGGTAATCCGCAGGAGATGGGTAAAGGCAGGGGGCGGCCAGTTTCGTTAGTTCCTTGTAGCGACTTTGTGCATACGCGTGCCGAAGGCCATGTAGTGAAGCCCCGCAAACTTTAAGACATAACCCCATTCGGCTTATGACTTTGTAGACGTATTTTTCCCATGAAGCTTCCGATATCGAATCAGGCCAGCTATTGCCATTTTTCCCGATGAACGGGGTCAACGCTTTAACTGCACCGATCTGTTCTTTGGATGGCTCGTGCAGGATACGGTCTCGGCCCCCTTTTGTGCCTGCAGATATATAGATGCGGCCATCAGGAAGAAGTGCGGTCCTTGGATTTATTTTTCGCGCTTCTTCAGGGCGCAAGCCCAATGCGCGCATTACGTTGATTTGGTGTCCAATTCTTTGGAACTTTTCTGCCCCAGAAAGCAATTGATCTGCGACAGCACGGCAGACGACTTCAGGCACTGCTTTTGTTTGTTGTGGAATGTAGTTACGATTTCCAACCCCAAATTCACTGTTCTTTTTATGTATTCTATCGTTTCCATAGACCCGGCAAACTTGGCGCACACTTGATAGGTAAGATTTGATGGTTGAAACTGCTAATCCTTGTTGTTGCCAGTCTTCCACTACAACGGCCACGTGTCGATTCGAGATGTTTTTCCAATGCTGTACTCGGTATCCTAATTGATGGAGCCGCTTAGAGAATCGCATCGACTGCCCACGATTGTTATATTTCGTTTTCCCTGATCCGGTTAGATGTGCTGTTTTGGCTCCATATAATAATCTGTTTTTACTCATTTAAAATTCCTTTTTATTTTTTCATACTGCATAAAAGGAACGAATGTTAGGCCGGTAATCTATTTTTTTAGTAAAAATGCAAAAAGACCATGCAATAGCATTGCATGGTCTTTTTTTATTGTTCTGACATTGGATTCAAAAATTGATAATAAGCTGCCCGTAGCTATCCTGTTGGATCAAAAATATTACGTTAATAAAATAGGATGTAAAAAAGTTCCCTATATATGTCACCACATCATATTAACTACTATTGCGTGCTGTGTGGCAGCAACTCTACACAGCTATTAATGTTCAATCCGATAGCCACAGCGGTGTATGCACCGTGTATATTAGTGGCCAAAAAACGCAATTTTATATGAACGTCCGTATTCCATTTACGAACGGGCAAGTGGGAATGAGTTCGGCTGGTGAACAGCCGTAAGTCGAGTGGTATATTCACCACCATAAATGAAAATGTAGTATTCATCAGCGTTCAGCTGGTAGATCGTTATCTGTCTGTTTCATTTTGAAACAGACAGATAAAAAATGTGCCTCTCGAAGAAGGTGCCTCCTGAATTTAGAAAAGATTTTTTGCAGGCAACAACTGTTACTCTACATGGATACCTGAAATCAGCCGCAAAAAAGCACGTGTAAACAGGAACCGTTATTGCTGCTTCTATACAACATCGATAACGCAATTGTAAGGTCTGCAGAAAATATCTGCATTTCAGTGCAGGCATTAGAAATTTAGTCCCAGCAGAAATGAACGCGTAAAAAGCGAACATTTCTGTTGGGATTTCCTTTATGAGAATAGGTGAATGAATTTTATGTTGACTGAAGACTGCAATGTCGAGCTACAACAGTAAAAATTTGTAGTGATAATATGACATAACCACCTTAAGGAAAAGAAATTGACAGAATCTCATCTGTTACTTGGATTTTTTACTGTGAGAAAAATATGAATTATGCTGTTGTAGAACTGTTGCAGTATGTTCCTGATTACATGAAATTAGTTCAGGAGAATGAAATAGAAATTGTTTATCAGTTAGTAGGACATGGAATGGTTTCACCACATAGGTTCTTATCTGATGACTTTATATCGCCGTTAGCACTTGCATGTGAAAAAGGTCATCTGCAAATGGCAAAGCTTCTTTGGATGTTTGGGGCATCCATAAGACCAGAAATCAAAACACAAATTCCGCCTTTACAGGCAGCAATACGTGGTAGGCAGGTGGAAGTTATCCGTTGGCTGTTGGAGCAGGGAACAGATGCACCTTGTCGGTGTAGTGGATACTACAGGCGTTGACGTCGCGCTTGGAAGTATACAAGTGATCGGGTATAGTTAAAGTTTTTCTTGATAGAAAAGTATTTCTAATTGTTAGAAGGTACCCTCGGTTAGTTGGAAAAAAGTACCTAGGTGACGAGACGGATTGTTGTTATGCAAAATATACAAGATCTTTTTTTGTCGTTTAAATTAGATAGCCGAGCTACTAAAATTTTGAAAAAACTTTGCTAAGGCTGTCTAAAATATGGGGCTTAGTCTTCAGCAATAATTTTTAGCTTAAGTTCTTTTTTGTTTCTTGTAATTAGCGGGAGAGATATTTTTCTTGTTTCCCCTTCCCTGATGCGGAAAACAACGCGTAATTTATCTTTATGCATTCCAAAAATGATAGATTGAATAATGCCGGATTCGAAGCGTGTGTAGTTAATAACCTCCGGCCCATACTTCCAATTCCCCATAATATCTATAGCGGTCGTAGGCGGTGAGGTTACTTTGAATTGTCGAATTTCTTTTGGGGAACCTGTAATTGTTAAATCAGCCTCAAAGCTTGATTCTGTGAATGAGTAGTTCGTTCGCAGTACGATGCCCTTAGATAATTTAAGTGGCTTAGAAGACGTCTCAGGGGGAACTAAAAGTGGAGTAGGTTGTACTGGTTGTTGTATCTCGTTGATGACTAGTTTTTCTGCCTTTATTACATCCTGTCGTATGTCTTCTGAGAGTGTTGCCTCTGTCGTTGCAAAGTTACGATTAAGGTACTGTAAAAAATCATCAAAATTTCCCCAAACAGTGGCAACAAATAAACAGCCAATGGCTGTAAACCATATAAAAAAGCAAAACCAGTAAGCTCTACGTAGACTTGGCCTTAACATTCCCAAACTCCTGCCATACTATTTTCCCCAATCTTCTGAAGCTGCCAATGGGATATCCACTGGCTTTTCTTCAAAAAGCTTAACAATTGGTTCGGCACCATTAAATTCATACGGTACATTAATGTATTTAACGTTAGAGAGTGTCAAAAACTCTTTGGCTTCAGGAAAGTCCGTGGAGTCAAAGGTATACGTGCCTTGTCGGAACTCTTTAAGGAAGTTTTGGAATCCATGGAGCCCAGAATAAGTCTTTTTAAGCGTTTTTTTGGCAAAAAGAATTTGCAAGTCAGTAGTACCGCATTCGGCAGGTTTCCATGTGAACTTTTGTTCTGTTGGGTAGTTGTAGTTTTTTAATGTTTGCTGCTTATCTCCACACAGAAGAGTTAGAATCGCACCGTAGGGTTCAACCTTAGCATCGTCGTTTACATCAAGAGGCAGCGGTTTTATTTTGACAAAGTACTTGTCCTGCTGCATTTGGGCTTCCACATTTTCATGTTGGAGAAAATCTAGGAAATCCATATCAAACGGGAACATCCATCCATGCCAGCTTTTCGCTTCCCACATGCTTCCCGCACGTTCAAGAAATGGAGCTGCCGTTTTTTGGGTAAACTTTCTGACAAGACCCTTGTTGCCAAAGAGTGCTTGCTGCTTTTTTTCTTCCGGCATGTATTCAACTTTGTTGTATACTTGCTGTTCCCAAAGACGTTGTAGATGAGCACTTGCGTCAAATGTGAAAAATCGTACGTTAAAATCAAACGGGCCATTAATAATTTCCCATAATATTTCATTTCCGCCTTTGTTGAATAGGCGATGACGCATTTTGCTTATGGCGCTTGAAGCTTTATGGAAAGGCGAATTAACTGGATCGCTGCCAAAGTAGCTGGACGTTGCTTTGAATATTTCAGGACGAGTTTGTGCAAGGGGAATCATGTCACCGATAGCAGCTACATAGTCTCCAAAATCTTTTTCAGCAGCCTGCACATCCAATCCGGAAGTTGTTAGGTGGGTTACGAGCTTAGATAGTTTCTTTTCAGTCCCTCCTAGCAATGATGTAACTGCTTTTTTGTTACCAGATTGTTTGTGTTGCCACAAAGCTATGACTGCTTCCATTCTATAAACTTCGCCGACCCATTTAGGAATACCTTTTTGATCTACAAAGGGGCGAAGCTCTTTAGCTAGACGCTGTATCAGGCTTATATAAGGCCCTTTCCCCACAGACATGAGCGCCATGGTTTCTAGGTAGTCTTGCCTGTTGCGAAGTCCATCTTCGCCGCGGTGGAAAGCATACATAAATTCACGCCAAGCATTTGCGTATTCTAATGTATACCATTCTTCAAAGTTTTTACGTCTGCTTCGGAATGTTGAACTGTTAGCAACGGAGCTCTCGATGTTATCGAGGAATGCGGTAATGGCTTTTTTGCCTTCTTGGGTAAAGGCAGCAGGAACCATCACTTCTTCCCGCAGAGAGCCTGGAGCAATATCCCAGAAGGAACTAAGATGAACTGGAGGCAGGTAAGGTTGTTCGTTTGCCCATTCTGCTAACCAGTGCATGTTTACATCTTTCAAATTCATTAAACGGGCAAGCCACGTATGGCTAAGTTCTAGTTGTTCTTCCACAAGGCGAGGGGATTCTGCCCATGTTAAGTACACTGAAAGAAGTTTAGAAACGACGATAGCAGCATCTGGCTCTATGCCTTGTTGTTGGAAAATTGAGGCCAATTCATTTTGTGTGTTTACAGTAAGAATTGAAGTATGTTTGGCCCCCGTCATGCGCTTGTTATAAAGAGAAATCTGTTTTGTGATCAGGTTGATTTGTGCTGCAACTTCAGATTCGGGGGTGTCGGCTGTAAGCGAGAAAATTTGTTTTTCTTGTATTTTACGGAGTGGTGAAAGTACGTACAGTTCAAAATCTCTACAGAAATTAGCCTTGTAGCTTGCTTCGGCTTCTTTACTTTGTGTTAATCCAAGACGTGGAAGCCACCAGTCGTTGTTGATGCTACTTACATCTGTAATATTCAGATATATTTTCCCCAATTCCTTGGAGTCTTCCGCAATATTATTTGTAAATTGGGGTTTGGAAATTAATTCCTGCTCAAAAGTCTCAAGCGCGCGCATGTTGTTCAAATAAACGAGGCTTAAATTCACGCATAGAGCAAACGTGATGAGAAACCAAGATATAAGTCCCAAATGTTGCGTGATGGTACGCCAGCGCAAAAATTCAATAATAGGGGTAAAAAGAGAACGGTCATTTGGTAATATTTTACCGAAAAAGTCGTACAGGAAAATACCATTGTCTGTATTAGGGAGAACAGTAGTAACTTGAGGGACAGAGGTGGCACTGCGTAATATGCGTGAAACAGCTTGGCCTGCCTGTCGTCCACTTGAAAAGAATATGCCGCGAAGAAGAGGTGTTTCCTGATATGGATTGTCGAAGAAGGTAGCCTCTGCAAACACTTTTAATGAATTGCGAAGTGTCTCCAACTCGTCAGGGAAAGCCAAAAATGCAGGATCATAATCCTGCTGTGTTTCAAGCAGTTGTAAGCGAAGCATTTTTAGACGACTACCCACCTTATCAAAGGTGGTGTCCACCATGGTGGTCGAATTATCGCGCCCTGTTGTGTTCATGCATCCCATGGCTTGCCGTAGATCTTTCTCGGGGAGTAAGTCTACCAACTCATTGAATCCAAATACCAAATCAAGTTTTGTTACCAGAATATACACGGGGAAGCGCACTCCGAGAGTACGCATCAATTCGTTCACACGTCCTCTTAGGCTACGTCCATAATTGGCAAGGTCATCTTCACTATCATTGAGAAGTTTTTCGGCAGGAAGAGTTAGAACAAGTCCATTAAGTGGTTCTTGTTTCCGATATTTTGAAAGTAAGACGAGAAATTCATGCCATTCTTCGTTGTCCGAGCTTTCATCTAGTGGGATGGCATAACGACCTGCGGTATCTAAGAATATTGCTTCTTCAAAGAACCACCAATCGCAGTTGCGGGTAGCTGAAACGCCTTTTACCGGACCTACATCGGTGAGAATGTTTTTAAGGCGTGCGTGGAGTACTGCAGTTGATTTGCCTGAATCGCTTTCGCCAAGCACCATGTACCATGGTAATACATACAGGGGATTACCGAATTTGCGCAGGCGGGAATTTTTGAGTGTTTCAATGGCTTCAATCCATCTATCCTGCAATTCTTTCATTCTCTGACGTTTATGCAGCGGCGCTTCTTTTATTTGGGCGTCATCCTGCTCAATAATACGCTGAACGAATTGGCGTTCTCTGGTGCGTAGGAAGTATCTATGAATAAAGAAAGCGGCCATTACTAAGCCGACAATTCCACCTACAATTGCCGCAGCAGCCCACCATGGCCAACCTTGGTGCTGTGTTATCCACATGGCACCTGCTGTAAGGCCACTAAGTAAGGCAATAACAAAAAGAAGTTTGAGTACAGTGTATATAAATTTGGCCATGTGTACCTACAGTTACTGGGCTGCGGGAAATCTATGGAAGTTCCAGCATGTTGTTGAGGATGCCCCAGTATGTGAAAAAAATTATTGCTGTAATCAAACCAGGTAGAGCAATTAATGACCAGAAAGAGAGATCAAAGACTCTACTGTGCTTTGTTGTTTCAATTTTGCTGCCATTGCTATAAGCGGATGCAAAAAGTTGTTGTTCATGATTGTTCTCAGCTAAGCCTTCTTCTTTTCGCATGATTGAAAGGCATTGAGCTTTAAGCTTAGACAAGCTGTCGTCAGCCCCCTCCATAAAGAATTTTCCGGAAAATCCTAGTTCGAGGCATAGAGTGAAAACGGCTAGAACAGCTGGTAAGTCACGTCCACTTTTCTTGGGCGTCGGAGGTGTGTCGTACAACTCCAGTAGCTCAGGAAAGGGTGAAGTGTTTTTATCAGTTTCTTGGTGTTGTTCTTCGAGCAGTTTACTCAACCGTACAAAAAACTCTTCTCCTGCTGTTGAACAGCCGAAGTACGTTCGTTGCAGTGGCTGGTGCAGCCATTGTTCTCGCCAGCTTAATTGAGAGCACAGTATGGTTTCGTCAACCCATGCATAGACGGCAAAGCGTGCATCATCATAGTCCTCATTGCAGGCAGTAGTTGTTCCACGCTCTGCTTCAATGATGGTTGTGAGACGTCGAATGTCCTGACTGAATGGTTCAAATTGCAACAGATCTCCACCCTTGCCATTAACGACATGGGAGACGAGAGCAATGATCTCAAGGAAACTATCCACAAGAGCCATAGGTTACCCCTTTAGTACTCCAAGCTGAATAGATAGGTCTTCTGGTGCTTGATCCCAATATAATGAAATACTTGCACCACTTTCTACGCTTTGCCAGAGCGGATGTTCTGGGTCGAGTTTGAAGTATGAGGTCGCTTTGGCTTTTGGCAGCCCCCTTGGCGGGCCATCATGCGAAATTACAGGAATACCCTGCACCGCCCTTGCCAAAATGGTGGTCATTCCACGAGTGGAGCTGACTTTTACTACAGACTGAAACGCGTCATTGACTTCTTGAGCTGGCATCGCAGTGGTAACAATTAGCCAGTAACTATGACTTTCGTTAAATGCCCGAGGAGAGATTTCAGCAGTGTAGTAGCGTTCAGCTTTTGTGAAGCGAATAAGAAATTCAGGGCCTACGGCAATACCGGAAAGCAGTCTGGCGAGCACGTCATGTGCAGCTTTAAAACACGGATACGGGGTTGTGTGTTCAAATTCAGGAAGAAGGCTGACGCCGTCTATTGTTTCGCCTAAAGCGGAAAGTTCTGCGGAAAAGCAGGAGAGCTCTCCTATGAAGGTACGAAGACGCATGTATACTTCCCACGGATGCATCGCGCAGGAATTAGAAAGCATTTGAATTTCCGGAGCAAAGCGGCTGACAGTGCGTAGCGCAAGAAAGAACACCATGTATGCACCGTCGCCACCATCGGTGATGTTGCTTGTAGCTTTAAATTGTTCCAATTTGTTGCAAGCTGCAAGCACACGGTCACGTATGTCTTTCACAATTCTCATTAAACTAGGAGATGCATCGTGTGTAAGGCATGGTGCTGCGTATTCAGGGTTAAGAAGAATTTCGCTGCCATCACGTACAAGCTGAGCAATGGGAAGAAGCGTGTAGTCAGAAGCTTCTGCAAGCTCATTTTCCCAGAAAATTTTGCAATCAAGATGAAGACGTTTTATTTCGCCCGGCTGGCCGTTACTATGCATATCATGCATATTTTCCGGTGAGAGCGAACTTATGTACCGAGTGCGGACGCCGTTATCGTTTTGAACATCATCCACCTCTGTTACGTTGGCGCTTGAACCATTCCAGCGGCGTATGCCGAGGTAAACTTGAAAAGGCTTGTCGCGTTCAGTCCAAACGTCCTTGAAGGAACGTGCTCGAGTAACGGTGTTACCCGGAAGTTCCGCTAGGGTTCCATCTTGAAAAATGCATACAGCCTTGGTTAGTTCAAAAACATTTTCGTACAAGGCGTCTTCGCGTATTTCTTGTGAGACTACGCCCCAGTGGTGCTGGTGGGTAACTGCAAAATGACGATGAAGTGTGTATTCATTGTGTCGATCAGAAAGTTGAAAATGTTGCGGCTGTAAAAAAAGTCCTTGGTACCAGTATACGGGTTTTTCAGAACGCACTTATTTTCCCCCCACCGTTTGCATAGAGTTTGGGCTGAGTAAAATACCGGTCTTAAATTTTGCCGGTGAATATTTGCTTTTTTTCCACCACAACATGCCAGATTTATTTACGCTAATGGGGAATTCATAAATTCGGGTAACCAAGCCGGGAACGATGTCGTAATATCCTGCAACCACGCCAAGATATTTTGTTCCTTCGTCGCGATCCAGCACAATTTTTTGGTTGCCATCGGGTTGGATGAAGATGCGTTTAGTTGAAGTAACGTCTGAGCCAAAATTTTTGCAGGTAAGTAATTTTTCAATACCAACTACGGAATTAGAATACTCTGTAAAACCTTTACGAGCTGAGAGTTGGTACAGGCATATCATCAGTGTGTGCGGCTGACCGTTGTATTCATTTAATTTACCCTTAGTGAAAACATCGAGGGTGATAGCATCTTTTTGAAATCCCCAATGTATTGCTGCCGGCGTGTCGGCAGGGGAGGGGAGGACAGAGGAAAGCGTAGGTGGTTCAACCACCAAAGGCTGTGGAGATTTGACAACCACAGCATCTTCTGGACGGACTCCACCGCATCCGGTTAGCCCGAGAAGGGCAACAATAAGCATCGAGCCGATGCAAGTTGATGCAAGTTTCTTATTGTTCCACATTTGTGCTCACTCCTCCGATCATTATATTTTGGAAACCTAACATTGTTATGTGAAAAAATACAGCAGGATATGCTTGTATGTTATTTTTAGTATAGAGTTCAGTTCGAGAGTTGCTGATTAGAAAAAGGTAACAGTAGATGCTTATAAATAGGGTTTTGTACGGTACTTTTTAGATGTGTTTTTAGATGAGTGGAGAAACTTGGTAGGAATAGAATTAACTAACTGCGTAGATTCTATTCCTCGTATTTTATAAGAGGGGCACTATGAGTTTGAACAAGGTGAGTTGTGGATAACTTGGTTACCTATAAAAAGTAACACCGCCCCAGATGCAGGGCGGTGTGTGAAATATACGTTGGACGGATTGATGCTAAGAAAGAGTAATTGAAAAGAGGTCAGCTTCTTCCCCTTCCGGCAGTTGACCGAAAAGAATTGATGAAGGGGTTCCTGTAAACCGTAAATAGTAGGATTCCTGTGCGCTGATCTGATTTTTTACAGCCCACCCTGTGTATTTTTTCCCGCTGTGCTGCAATGTAATGCCCTTCATTGGAAAGTTTACAACACTTTTTGCAGGAACAATTTCAGCAGGGCCTACTCCATGGTCAGTAATTTCTCCTGAATCCACCGCGAAGATCATACCGTTCCACTGTTGCGTTGTCGGTCCAACTTCAATCCATTGACCAAGCTTAGGCATGGGGTGCATGGCTAGTCGATAATCCGCAACGACCGGTGTTGCTGGTATGTTTACAATCGCAACGGCTTTTACGGCGATATTATCAGTTGGTTTAAGCAGCGTTACTCCTTGCAAAGGAGTTGGAAGCGTTGCTGCATCTAGTAGACCATCTGTGCATTGGAGTATTATTGGAAATTCATGGCCTTTTGCGGCCTGTATAGTTAGTGCCAACGATGACAGCCCGTACCTGATTGCACTATCTGAAAAACTGGATTCAGTCCCTTGTATGAGCCATGCATCAAATGGGTTCTTTTCAAGCTCATGTAAGGGGGCTGACCATTCCATTTCCTCGTTATTGGCTGACCAGAAATGTCCGCCTACGTTGAGGCCGTATTTATGGAGTGTTTCAAAAAGGGTACGACCTTTTGCCTCATCCTTCTCCAGTAATGAAACCCAAACTGTTTTGTTCATGATTATTCCTTCTCAAACTGCATGGTGAAAGCGCCGTCAGCGTCGACATCAAGTGATACAGACGCAGGCATGCCGTCGGCTGCCATGTGTGAGAGTATCTCTTCAGCCATACGCGGAAGCACACTGCCGTTGAGGATCTGTTCAATATTGCGCGCACCGGTTTCCACTTCAGTGCATCGGCTAACTATTTGATCTATAGTGGCATCACTGTAGCTGAGTTCTATTTTATTTGAGGTGCGAAGTGTCTTTGCGAGTTTGTTTAGTTTGAGCGTAACAATCTGTTTCATACTTTCGGGATTAAGCGAACGGTATGGGAGTACTGTCATGCGGGCAAGCAGGGCTGGTTTAAAGTGATCGGAAAGAATAGGGCGCACAGCTTGCATTAGCGTGTCAGCTGGAATAGGAGCGCCGTTCTGCGTCATCTCCTGTAACACGTCTGAAGCAAGGTTTGATGTAAGCATGATGATGGTGTTGCGGAAGTTGATTTCTTTTCCCTCGCCATCAGTGAGTATGCCTTTGTCAAACACTTGGTAGAATGTGTTCATTACATCAAGGTGTGCTTTTTCAACTTCATCCAGAAGGACAACGGAGTAAGGGCGCTGGCGAACTGCTTCTGTAAGCATTCCACCTTCACCGTAGCCTACATATCCGGGAGGTGATCCAATGAGTCTGCTAACAGTATGCTTCTCTTGAAATTCACTCATGTTGATAGTCACAACATTACGTTCATCGCCAAATAAAAGGTCAGCAACTGTGAGAGCCGTTTCCGTTTTACCAACCCCCGAGGGGCCAGCCAACAAAAATACTCCGAGAGGTTGATCGGGATTTTTGATTCCAGCTTTGGCAGCTTTTATGACCTGAGCAATCCCGTGAAGTGCATCATTTTGCCCCATAATGCGGTCTTTGAGCTTGGTTTCGAGATCCTTCATTAATGCTGCTTGATCTCGTGCTACTTTACCTACGGGAATGCCGGTCCAATCTGCTACAACCTTTGCAACGACATCAGGATTAACCTCCAGCTGAACTAGAGGCTCATCGGAGCGTGCTTCTTCGAGTTTTTTTATGGCGGCGTTTAATTCATTTTGGAGAACTTCAAGATCGGTATTTGCTTCCTTAGCTTCCTTAATACGGGTGCGCACGTTGAGAACTGCATGTGCAGCCTCTTTTTCTTTTTTCCAACGTGCAAGCAAGGCTTCGGCTTCGTCTGTTTTGTGGGTGATGCTGTCATTGATTTCTGTTAATCGTTTGTCATCAATAGTCACCCCATTGTCGCAGTCTCTTGTTAAAGCATGCTTTTCACGTTCAAGAGCTTGAATTGATCGTTCTAAATCTTCCAGTGTTGCAGGCTTTGCAGAAAGGTTAACTTTTACGCGTGCGCAACTGGTATCAAGCAAATCGATGGCTTTGTCTGGTAAAAAACGTCCTGTAATGTAGCGGTCTGAAAATTGAGCTGCTAACTGTATTGCATCATCTTGAATGATTACATCGTGAGATTTTTCATAGTTGTCACGCAGCCCACGGAGAATAAGGGCAGAGGTTTCAACGGATGGTTCTTCTAATGTGACGGGCTGAAAACGCCGAGCTAGCGCTGGGTCTTTTTCAAAATATTTTTTGTATTCATTCCAAGTGGTCGCGGCGCAGGTGCGCAACTCTCCGCGAGCAAGTGCAGGCTTTAAAAGGTTTGCCGCATCGGAGCCACCAGCTTGACCGCCAGCTCCTACCAATGTGTGAGCCTCATCGATGAATAAAATGATGTGTTTTGTGCTCGCTTTTATTTCGTCCACCACACCTTTAAGGCGGCTCTCAAATTCTCCCTTCATTCCTGCGCCAGCTTCAAGTAATCCCATGTCGAGGCTAAGCAGTGTGACATCTTGTAGCACTTCGGGAACATCGCCTTCGGCAATGCGCAGTGCTAGCCCTTCAACTACAGCAGTTTTGCCCACACCAGGCTCACCCACAAGAATCGGGTTGTTTTTCCTACGGCGAGCCAGAATATCTACCATCTGGCGCATTTCAGCGTCGCGTCCAAAAACAGGGTCGATGCCCCCTTCTCGTGCTTTTGCCGTAAAGTCCTGACAGAAGCGTTCAAGACAGCTTTCTTCGCCGGAGCGAGGGGATGTCTGAGCTGTATTTGAGGTTGTCGTCATTGAGGTTTCGGAGGACTCAGCAACTATTTGGTAAAATTCTTCGCGAAGTGAACGTACGTTTATTGTTTCCAATTGGCTTGTGTACAAGCCGGAGGCAAAGAAACTTGGTTTAGAAAGAAATGCTAATAGGATATGGCCGGAGCGAATGCGTGATTCCCCGAAGTCCACAGAAGCGATGAGCCATGCTGTTTCGAGTAAATCTATAAGCAAAGGAGAGAATACTGGTCTGCCCCCGTTGCCTGTTTTTAATTCTTCGAGAATGTCGTTTAGAGCAAGCAGGACTGGGCTCGGGTCTATTTCAAATTTGCGTAAAATAAACGGCAGATCGCTGTTGGTATCTTCAAGGCACTTAGTAAACACATGTTCCAGCGTTACTTCGTAATGAGTGCGGGAAACACAGTAGCCAGCTGCTCCATGAAGAGTTTGAGTGCAAAAGGTATTTAGTTTTCCCAACAGGGCTTTCATATCGACTTGAATCATGCTGTACCGTGCCTTGCTAAAAGATAAATATGTTCGATTCGTATGTTCTATTCGTTATAAGCCATGGTGACATGGGCTGTGCTTGGCATACTGTCTTCTGAATATATCCATGTGTCGCAGCCGAGTTGGCACCATTGGCCAAGTCCGAAGCGGGCTGGTTGCACTTCTTCTGCCTTAACTGTGAGTTCCACATCAAGTTCCAGTGGAGTCATAAGGTAAAGCCGAACAAGTCGTTCAACTTCTTGTTTCGGGAAGGCTTGTGGAAGGAGCTTATGAAAAGTGTCTGCCGTCATTGGACCAAAGAGAATGCGTGCTTTACCGGAACGATCAGGGATATGGGAGCCTAGAATAGCATTTTCTCCCAGTACATCGCCTTGCATGTGTAAACGACAACGTTGGTCTTCAGGGATAGGCACCATACGTAGAACACATTCATCTACATCGACTTTATCTACTTCGAACATATCTGAAAGAAGGGCGCACAGACCAAAGGACGAGCGAGGATATTGGGTGAAAAGACCAATGTAGCGCAGCAGTTTCCAGCTATCTCGTATACCTTCCCGAAGTTGTGGATCTGCGAGTCCCAGCAGGCAGTAAAGTCGTTCTATTGTTTCAGCATCATTTTTTTCAATGGTCTGAAACATGAGGCGGTATTTTCCCCATGCTTTGTAGTACTGAACAAAAAAAGTATGGTTAAATATGTCCAGATAGTCCCGTACTGCGTTGTGTCCTTCTGATACGTCATCAAGCAGCTCTTCTGTATAGAATGTAGGGAGTGGTGAAGATGTGCCGTACAGCCCAAGAAATGTAGCTTCAAGATTATAGCGAACTTGATCATTGTCATCGCGTACTTCTTCAAGCTCAGTAATGTCTGTTGCAGGAAAGCCCAGTGTAAGTTCTGGACGTATGCGGACTTTGTTCCAGAAGAATTTTTCGTTTACACGAGATTCTTCTTCGCCGGTCATAAGGCGTAAGAGACGGATCGCCTGTACAAAGGAGAATCTTGAAGGAGACTCGAGAAGTTCCTTGGCTAAACCAGAGGGCGGTTGCCCAGTCTTGCTGGCCATGTGTATTTCTCCTTATAGAGGCTATCTATAACGGTCAGACGGGTAAAACAGTTCACAGCAGCGTATCCCGCAATAAAACGGTCCAATACGCAGCCGAACAGGTACATGTCACCATTGTCAGCAAAGCCTTCTCTATCGAGTACAATTTCAATCATCTGCCCGCGCACAAGGTGCCCTTTGACGAGTCTGTCTCCGGAAGTAACGGTTACCGATTGGATGGACTCAACACGTTTAGTGTTGGCGACAACCTTGTTTTGATCTTTTGTGTCGGTAAAAATATAAATTTTGATAAGCGAGCGCAGCTTGTCCGCATCGGCTATGGAAAGGAAATTTGTGTATAAATGTGACAGCAAGCGCCAGAGTACGTTCTTTTCGAGAGGAGGCTGTACTGGTGCGGTTGGCTGAGAAATATTTTCGAATGTACTTAGTTCAGGTGAGGTATCTGTGCCCATGCAGATATCACCAGCTTGTAGTGCTGAGGCAAGGCTTGCATTTGTGCAATGAATATCGAGAGAAATAACTTCTTTTTTAGGTAGTCCTTCGTTTATTGGGTAGGCAACAGAAAGGCTTTGAACCGTTTCGTCTCCAATCGCAGAGCGGGTGCTGTTTACGGTATATACCGGTGTAGCATCCGTTTGTGGATTGAACATTTCAAAACGTTGGTATTCTCTGGTTTGGGCTGTGCCTTGTTCGACCCCGCGCACCCGATCTACTGAGTACACTTGGTAATGTGTCGGGTTCCCACCAAAAGGAGTGATTTTATACTCGGGTCTTTTATGATCGAGCATGATGGGGGTTGCTGAATGCTTAAAAATATTGATGGCAGGGGTAGCAAATAAACGAAAATCTTTGAGAGTACACTGTGGTGGTTCAAAATTTTTAGTATCGATGGTCAATGCAATTTCAAAATTTCGTCCCTGCTTGTTTTTCCAACTACCAAGATCGCATAGGTCGAAAAAAAGGAATTTCCGTGACTGAATAAAGTATTCTTGCAGGTATCTGTACCCTGGAAAGGAGCGTGTGGGATAAGGAAGCAACGCTTCATCTTGATCGAAGCCTACAGTTCCCAGAGAAGAAGGACGAAGATATTTAGGTTCTTCACCATCGGCTTGCAGGCTTATTTGGGTAACCTTGTGGAAGAGCATGTAGTAGCGTGAAAGCGCTTCTTCGTAAGAACCTGCCAAGTGAAAACGGAGATGGTCGGGGTTCCAGTTTTCAAGCATGGCTCCTGTAAGTTCTAACTTTATGCGTAGAGTAGCTGTTCCTTCTCGCTGATGTTCTAGCTGTACATCGCTAATGCGAAGAGGATGAAGCTCTACATCGTAGCAGGTTGTAAATATGCAGTTTGTGCCTTCTATTTCTCTGGATGCGAGTTCGGTGCCTCTTGCGACTTTGCTTGTCTCCAAAAGTGATTTCTTTGGGGTAAATTGAATTACTGTCGTGGAGGGAATAGGACGAAGATAGTGCGGAAAAATAAGCTGTGTGAGGCTATGAACTATTTGCGGAAAATCATCATCTAATTTTTCGTTTACCAGACCGGAAAGAAAGGCTGTGCCTTCCAGCATTCGTTCTACATCAGGATCGGTAGATTGGGCAGCTAGCATGGGCGCCAGTGCTGGATGCGCTTTAGAGAATTCTGCGGCAAGGTCTCTTAAATGAGATAGTTCTCTTTGGAAATATTTGTTTATCATACTTGTATGCTATTCCATTACGCGGATTCTTCCGTCTGGTTCGAGAATGGTTTCAAAAACGACTTCAGTTTTGTCGTCATTGAGTTTGATTTTTCCGGATATTTTAAATTCTAAGGCAACTTGCGGGGTGTCTTTCTGTATGTATTCAACAGAAAGATCTTCAAGACGTGGCTCATATTTTAACGCCACATTTCGGATGGAGCGCTCTAACCATGCAGCAGATTCGCTGACAGAGCTATTGGTCATATTGGTGAAATCTGGCAAGCCATAGTCGTCAGCCAGCAAGCTGCTACCTTGGCGTGTGTTTAATACTTTTCCCAGATGATCGAGCACTGATTGCAACACCATATGCAATGCGGGTTGCCCGCGTTCATCAGGATGTGCTTCGATATAGCGAATTCGTTCCAGTAATCGTTGAACGCCCATGTCTTCTCGCCTTTATAAAAGGGCAGAGTGTGTTAGCACTCTGCCCATCGTCTGCTAAGCGCCTTTCCAAGAGTCGGTAAACTCAATGTTACCGTCTGCGTAGGTCCATGTGATTTTTGAATAGGTAAAACTTACCTCTTCCATATCGTGATAGGGCTTGTTTTCGGTAAGAAAAGTGAGTGGGGTGTTCTCCCGCATATCAACAATGATGGCTTCTTCCATTTTTATCGTATAGTACTTTTGCTCTTCGCCACTTGGGCTAATGTGGTAAAAGTCTATTTCAGCAGTTAACTGTTCACCCTTACAGCATGCCTGAAATAATTTAGGCGATGCTTTGTCTTTATGCTTGGTAACTGTGAAGGGTTTATGAATACGCTGCCCTGTAGGGAGACCCGTGTGGGTATCCTTAGGGATTTCTACGGAATGATCCATGCCATAGAGTAAAATACGGTCTTTTTTATCGCCTGCCTGTGTGCAGTCGCCTTTTATTTCACCTTGAGATTTGCCGGTAACCTTCATGTACGCAGTTAATGCCATGAGATGTTCTCCTTAAGAGCTCGAGCTAGATGGTTATTCTTTGTCCAGCTTGCCAACAAGTGACAAGGTGAAAGAAGCGCCCATGTATTTGAAATGAGGACGTGCCTTAAGGGTAACGCGGTACCAGCCTGGATCGCCTTCAACATCGCTTACTTCAATGTGAGCCATACGTAGTGGACGTCTATTGCGTACAGAAGGAGCAGGATTATCCATTTCAGTTACGTACTGGCTAATCCATGTGTTCAGTTCTCGTTCAAGATCGCCGCGTTCTTTCCATGAACCAATATTTTCTCGTTGGATCACTTTTATGTAGTGCGCCAATCTGTCCATAACGAACATGTAGGGAAGCTGAGTAGAAAGTTTGTAGTTTAACTCGGCTTCTTTGCCTTCTTGTGTGTTGGCAAAGACTTTTGGTTTCTGGCAGGAGTTTGCAGAGAAGAAGGCTGCGTTATCGCTTCCTTTACGCATGGTCAGTGCGATAAAACCTTGCTCGGCAAGTTCGTATTCGCGACGCTCAGAAATAAGTACCTGAGTAGGGATTTTTGCCTGAATAGCACCCATTGCCTCGTATTGGTACAGAGGCAGATTTTCAACAGAACCACCACCCTGAGGGCCAATAACGTTGGCGCACCAGCGGTACTGGGCAAAACTGTCTGTAAGACGTGATGCAAACGCAAAAGCAGTGTTGCCCCAGCAGAAGTCATCATCACTATCGGAAACAGCTTCATGATAACTGAATGTTTTTGCTGGTTCTGTATCCGGACCGTATGGCAGACGCAGCAAAAATTTAGGGAGGGTGAGTCCTACATAGCGGGAATCTTCCGATTCTCGGAATGACTGCCATTTGCTGTACTGCGGCATTTCAAAAATGGAATTAAGATCTTTAAGATTAGGAAGCTCTTTCCATTTTTCTACACCAAAGAACTGAGGGCCTGCGGCAGCAATAAAAGGAGCATGTGCCATGGCGGCAACGCTTCCTGCGTATTGCAGCAACTTCACATCCTGAGGGCCAGGGCCGAAGTCGTAGTTTGCTACCATTGCGCCAATAGGTTGGCCACCAAATTGACCATATTCTGCAGTGTATACGTGTTTATACAAACCAGATTTTGGAACTTCCGGTGCGTCTTCAAAATCGTCCAGCAAATCTGCTTTGCTTACATTGACCATTTCGATGCGAACGTTTTCGCGAAAATCAGTGTGATCAACAAGAAATGCCATGGAACGCCATGACGATTCCAATTCACGAAATTTATTATGATGCAAGATAGCGTCAACTTGCTCGGACAGCTTGCTGTCGAGCTGGCCAATCATGTCATCTACCAATGCTCCAGAAACTTTGGCACCTGCACGTTCTGGCTTGATTAGCTCTTCTAGCAGAGCTTGAACACCAGACTTTGTAATAGAGAATGCGCCATCCGTAGGAGATAGCTTGGTTGCTTCTACGATGTCATCGAGAAGGTCGCTCTCAACCTGAACTTGAGCTGTTGAAGCTGCTTGTTCTTGAAGTATTTCATTAGCCATTTGTGAACCTCCTAAGAATCAATGCCCAGTTCTTTGAGCAGGCGTTCGCGAGCTCCATCGTCGGCAATCAGCTCTTGTAATTTTTTTCTAAATTCAGGGACATTCGCCAACGGGCCTTTCAGAGCCTTAAGGGTGTCGCGTAAATTCATAAGCTTTTGCAGTTCAGGAACGTTTGCAGTGATAGCGTCAGGTGAAAAATCTTTGAGCTTTTCAAACTTGAGATTTACAGCCATTTCATCATCACCATCAATGAGCTTGTTAGGAACATTAATATCCAACGAAATGTTTTGCGCTTTTAACACATCATTAAAGTTATCTTTATCAATATTGATAGGCGCGCGATCTTCTACCATGCGGTCATCTTCACGCTGGGTAAAATCGCCGAGTACCAAAAGTTTTAAAGGAAGTTCGACTTCTTCTTTGGCATCGCCCATGGAAGGTTTGTAAACAATATTCACACGTTCTTTTGGAGCCACTGATCCGTCTTTGGCCATGACTGGCACCTCCTTGGTGTTTCGGTAAAAATGTACAAACTATGTTATCCACCCACGACTTCAAGTGTGCGGGAAGGATCAAGTCTGGTCATGCGCATGATTATATCGGTACGCTTAGATTCTGTTGAGAGAGTGTCGCCTTCTTGATAGGCAGCCAGCGCCATATAGGCAGCTTCTAATCCAATGAGAGCTAAGTTGGGGTCCCATCGTTCTAACGTAAAGTTGTCTATTGTACTGATTATTGCGTCTACATTTGCTTGTGCTAAGTCACTACGCCCCATGCCGGTAAGTAAGCGAGCCATAGCTGCAGAAAATAGATATTGTTCTTGTGGAGTCACTGCGCCGTTTAATGTGTCTTTAAGCTGGGTAATGGCTTCATTGCGCTTATTGTCGCGAATAAGGTCTGCCCCCTGCGACAAAGCCTTTGTAAAGCGTGACTCGATGCTGACTTCCTCACCGTTACTAGTTGCCGTATCAGAGCTTTTCCGTAGACCAGCCAGCCATTCTTTTGTGGATGCATCGGCAAAGGGAGTTCCATCAGCAAAAGAGAGCGTGGTGATTTGTGGCAGCCTTTCAACATAGGCTGCTGTGACATTGCGCACAGTGTCCCCTGCTTCTTTGTATTCTGTCCCCATGGAATCAAGAGATTGTGCGGACAGACGACTTAAATCCAACCAAAAAAGAGATTCTCCAATGCGTGATTCACTCGCTTTGAGGCAGGCTGCATAGTCACCTTTGGTAAACATGGCCGAAAGCGATTGCATGATTTGTGAATCCGGCGGCGGAATCATAGTACGTCCGTTCTCTGCTGGAGGAGTACGGGTTATTGAAGTCCATGCCGCGAGTCGACGTAGTTGGTAGCTTTTGAAATTTTCAGGAGCAGTTTGCAGCAGAATATCTGCTACGGTACTGAGCTGTTCAAGACCAAAATTTAACAGCTGTTGTACATTCTCAGCGGAATCTGGACTCAGCTGAGGCACAGGTGGAGGCGAAGGAACGCTAACCGTCTGCACCGGAATAGGTTGAGGGGCAACAGGAACAACGGCGGGCTGTGGCTGCTCCGGCTGTATGGTCTCTGTTTGTACTGTCGCATCTTCGGGGGGTGACGGAGTTTCTTGTGGAACCTCTTTAGCGGGTAGTCTGTTTACGTATTCCCGCAGTGATGAGAGGATTGGGGCATCATCAGATTTTTCTGAAAGTGTCTTATCTAAATTAGTAATGGCGGCCTGAAGTTTGTTTAGTATTTCTTGGTCGATGGGCTCGCCATTGTATTGTTCTAAAGAGTTACGGATGCGCTCAAACCACCATGAAATAGCATTAAGGCGACCACGCATTCGTTTTTTGGGTGGGAAAAGAGTTTCCCAGAAGCCATCAATAATATCGTGAAGAATGACTGTACTTGCGGCGATGCCCGGGATGCCGTGTGTTACAGATAAACCAGCACCCAAGTAAGCGGCAACCAAGAGGTTTTTACTCTTTTTTTCAAGAATGAGTGCACTTTTGGCAATAACCACATCCCAATTCGTCACGGAGTCCGCTGTCACTGTTGATAGCTTATCGATTTCTGCTTGGAGTATTTCAAAGTCAGGATCGTAGCGAACGTCCTCCCCACTAGGGGAAGAATCGCTGATAGGAAATTTTCCGAGCTTATTTAAATCCAAAATTTTCTCCTGACGACAACTGTAATTTTTAAATACTGTAATATTTAGAGTGTCTACCAATTTTAGAGCGTAGTAGCAATCTCGTAAATAAACTAAGCGCTATGATAAAATCATGACAGATGTCTGCGATGGAGAAACGACAATGCCCGGAGCGTTGTTCATGTTTTGCATTGTCCAACTGGTCAGTTTGACGGCTGGTTTTCCCCCAATTTTTGTAGTTTCACTTCCAACAATAAAGTTTGCTGGTCCTTTAATTGTGTGGCTTATTGCACCGCCTAGTGAGCCCGGTTCGTCACCAGAGGTCATAAGTACCTGTGTGCCTATATTAAATGTGGGCATGAAGCCAGTAAGTACTAAGAATGCTGTGGTTAGCGGGTTGGCCATTTCACTAGTCCCTATGTTCGGGTAGGGAATTGGAGTGGGGACAGGTCCTGCTGGAGTAGGGACGGGTGTTATACAGACGTCTGGAGTGGCAAGCATTGTTCCGCCCGCCATAGTTAGTGCGTACATAGTTTTTCCTATCCTAAATGAAGTTGTTCAGCGTCAATTTTCACACTGTCCTTTGATGTAACAATGGTGTTTTCTGTCTGCATTGTTAGGAGGCCATCCACAAGGGTGCGGCTCATTCCTGCCTGTGTGTCGTCAGCTTTTTTAATAATACGCTGTGACCACGTGCTTCTAAGTGAAAAACGTTCTGAGAAGAGCTCAATATTTTTTGTAATATTCTTCAAGTGCTTTAGGGTCACTTGCATGAAGTTTCCGGTATAACGGGCTTCTGCGATGTTTACATCTGCTTTGGCAGAGACGACAGAAAGTTCAGGGCTGCTCATCTGTAGCTTGCCAGAAGCGTGTATTGTCGTTTGTGCTGGAAGCACAACTTCACCCACTTGCTGTTCACGTTCCAGTATGTTGAGAATGTAAGCTTCGCCAAAGGTATCCACACTGGCTAATACCAAATCACCAACAGCGGGAGAAAGTAGGCAGCCTACTGCACGTTTGGCGTGAAATCGATATTGCCCGTCATCCAGCAGAAATGTTCCCTCGTCTTCACTTACTACTTTTGTGTGTTGAATACGTGCATCTGCTGTATATAGTTGCTTTGCGGTTGCGTGCATACGTGCTCCTTATTATTTACCAAAATCTTCGGCTTCGGCCAGATCTGGGTCGGTATTTAGGGCTGCTTTACGGTTGGCGCTTCCCCATATCACATGGTTTTCGTGAACGCGATGCAGGTTGGCTTGTGTAAGATTTGCTTTGTCAAAGTTGGCGGCATCCAATTTTGCGTGGGAAAGGTTGGCGTGCTGTAAATTTGTGTTGCAAAAATCTGCGGCGCAACAATTTGCGTGCATAAAACGACTCATGGTCAGTGAGGAGTTGGTCAAACTACATTGGCGTAAATCTGCGAGCGAAAAATCTGCCATATCGAATGACCCTCGCGAGAGATTTGCCCCCATTAACTGTGCTTTTGTAAAGAGAGTCGCGATGCCGCGTGCGCCTTCAAAATTAGCGTTGGAAAGGTTGGCATCCATAAAGTTGGATTGACTTATATCAACCTGAGCAAAGTTGGCGCCACTGAAATCAGACTCTCCAGCTTGTACCATTACAAAGCATCCGCCTGTGAAGTCTTGATTTGCTAACTTGCATTCTCTCAGCACGACTTTGGTGGCATTAATTTCTCGCAGATCCGCGTGTGCAAGTGTGGTATTCAGAAATACGCTTTGTTGAAGCTTGGCGCGAGTTAACTGAGCATTATTCAACGTGCAATTGTTAAACGTAGTTTGGGTGATATGTGATTCCTTAAGGCTCGCGCCAGTAAACTTTGTAGAGTCAAAGACGGATTTTTCAACATTAGCTTCAGCAAATATGGCATTTGAAAAATCACACTCAACCACGGTTGCTCCGGTGCAATGGGATTGCGAAAAATTTGCTCCCACAAAAGAGAGGCGCATCCAAAGAACATCAGAAAAATCTACGTGGTGAAGTATGGCATCTTGTAAGTCACTACCATCAAAACCAGTGCGTGCGAGGGTACATCCAGATAGATTTACACCGCGCATGACACAGTCGGTAAAGCGCACGCCTGTTAAATCCAGTCCGGAGAAGTCCATGCCGGAAAGATCTATGCCTTCGACACATTTGTTTTCTTCTATAGCGGCTAAGACTGCATTCCGGTCCATGTGAGTACATCCTGTCTTTTTTCGAGTAATGTGCGCTTGCAGTTTGTGTCAGTAAACTTGGTTTTATCGAGAACTGCCTTGTACAGGTCAGCGCCAAAAAGGCTTGCGCCGGTCAAGTCAGCTGAGGATAATTTCGTTTTGCGAAGGTTTGCGCCAAAAAGATTTGCTCCTCGCAATAGCGCGTTGGAAAGGTCGGACTTGCTAAAAATGCTGTGCTTTGCCTCGATTTGGCGCATGTCTGCGCTTTGCATCGTGGATTGTTCAAAGCCTGCTTCATTCATTATGCATCCGGCAAAAGTTGCGCCTGCGAAGTCACAAAATTCCCAGTAGCTATTGGTAAGAAGTGCGCCGCTAAAGTCAGCATGTCGAAAACTACTTTGTTGTCCGCCCCGCGTGTTTGTCATGTCTGCTTTGGTGAAAATTGCCCCCGTAGCATCAAGGTCTTGCATTGAGGACTTCAGCATGCTGGCGCTGCTAAAGGTGGTTCCTAGTGCACTGCCAGCTTTAATAAAGACATTATCAAGAACAGCACCCGTGAAATCTGCATTGTCCAAGTTTGCCGAGAGAATCACAGCCGCATTGAATGTAGCTTTTTGACAGGAACAACCTTTCAACAGCGTTTCATCCATCACTGCATCGTCAAAGTTGACATTGTTGAGGGTTGCCTCTGACATATTGGCTTGCGTAAGGATAGCTTTAGTAAATGAACTTTTTTCTGCTTTAGCTTTGATGAACACAGCTGAGTGGAGCAGGGCTTTGTCAAAAATAGACTGCGTAAGAGAGGACTGAGAGAAATCTGCACCAGCCATGCGGGCACCTGCAAAATTTGCGTGATCAAGAATCGCGTTATAGAAAATAGCCTCTTCTAGTTGTGCATTGGAGAAGTCTGCCCCTGAGAGGTCTAATCCGCTGAAATCTGCTCCGTTAAGTTGCAATCCTTTGAGTGACACGCCAGCGTTATGGTGTTCTAGCGCTTCTGCGGCAATGGCTTGTTGTTGCGTGAGTTCTGCATGCTTTGTAGCCGAAGCAGACGCGGGCTGCTTCGAGTTGTCATTTTGAGGAGCTTTGACAGTAAGAATATCCGGTAAACCTGAATTTGAGGCACTGTCTTCATTTTCACCGTATAGAATTCCCCGTGAAATACCGAGTTTGCTTAGTTCCTCGTGAGCCTTCTCCATACCGGCTTGCATCTTGGCATCCGCAGCGTTTAAATCTGCGTTGATGTTTTTTTTTTGAGGCATTGGAAGCTTTGGTAGCAATTGAAGAGGGTTTTGCTTGGTGTGCGTTGTTTCCTTTTGGGCTTGCTGCGGAGTCGTTTTCTTTTGCCTTCTGCAACAGCAACGGCAGGAAAAAATCGCGGATGTCTTTTTCTTCACGGGCAGCCTGCTGTAGGCCTTCTTCCCACGGTACAACTAGAAATTCAGCATGGGGGCACAGTTTCTGCCAACGAATGAGTTCGTCAGTTGCGGGCTGCTGCGAAGGAAGTATACAGACAAACAAACGGGGACAGCTCTCTAGAAGCTTTGTTAACGGCGTAGCATGTTCAGGCTTTGGTAGGCATATCACTCCAGCCGTAAAGCCTAGTGCGTGGTGTAGAATTATCGTGTCAATTTCTGTTGCTGTGACAAAAATTGGTTCCCCTTTGTTCACTGCAAATTGCATAGGGGCTGGTTGTGACCCTTCAAGGGGATGAGCGCTAGAAAAGTTTTCTGGTTTATGAATACTGACTGCGACAAGCTGATGATCAACAAAACGGGGACAGATTACACCTGAGGGAATAACCACGCTTGGTTCATTTTCTTTTGTGATGCCCCATTCTTTACAAGAAATAGTGAGTTCTGCTGAGTGATAGCCAAGCCATGTGCTTTGTGCGGCTGAAGGACAGATCCCCTGTTGTTGTAAAACGGACTGAATATGGTTGTTTTTAGTAAGATTTTTTTGTGATGCCACAACAAATCGGTACGCTTGGCGTTGCCAGCGTAATTCTTCTGGAGGGAGTGTGAAATCTTCAAGCCCTTTACCGTGCTCTGCTAATACCTCTTCAATTCCCTCATCTTTTAGGGTTTGCATGGCCTCGTTTTTTGCTGCACTGGCTTGTTCTTGTGCCGCCTGTGCTTCTTTGCACCCATTTGCAATATGAGTGGAAGCTTCCAAGAGCTTCTTACGAGCTTCATGCAAAGGTTTTGTGGAAATAGGTGCAAGATGTCCCCAACGACTCTGCACCGCGGCAAGTTGAGCAATACCCCCGTCAATCTGGGCAAGGCCTTGAACTACAGAAGTTTTTCCTACTTCTGCCATGGCTTTCGGAGATGGAAGTTCTCCTCCGCCTGCGGACTGTTTAAGCATGGTGTCCACTTTGGCATCCATAGCCTCAAGTTGCTTGTTTCCTTTGGCAAAGGCTTCGCTATGCGTGTCTTTTGCGTTTTCATCAACCGGAACAGCGCGGGATATTCGAACCGCTATTTCTTCACGCAGGGAGATTGGTTCTGCCGGAATATCGTGTTGTTGCTCTGTTCGGATGAACACAGCGGCAATATCTGAAGCTTCATCGTCGTGTACCCGTGAAACGGCTCGATGGATAAGAATAGCTTTCTCTTTATGTGGGAAGAGCCAAAGGGTATCCAATTTTGTTTCAGTTTCACGAAGCGGAGCTTCTAATGGGTCGCCATGTCCTAATAATAAGACACGTTGTCTGTATTGAGGAATTCTGGATGTCATGCGTGGCTTGGTTGGGTGCATGTTTTTTATATAAATATCTTCACCACCGGAAAAAAAATCATCAATCCATTGGTCGGCAGGGGCTGCATTGTAATAGCGCCAGTCCAGATCAGGAGCGGGAGCAGGCCAATGGGCGTTGAGCCAAGTTGCATCATAGGTTCCAGCACGTTCTGCGCGGGGTTTCCAACCTGCGTCTACAGGGCCAAACCCTGCCGGAGTGGGGCGGTCAGAAGGGGAACCGATTAGTTGATCCGGATATTCGACAAGGGGAAGAGCTCCATTGTCTATTCCGGTCCCCAGCGGGTTGTAGGCGTATTCACTACCGCCAAATGCGTTTCGCCAGTTAATATTGGCGTTGGTAAATGGTTGTGGCTTAGTCAGCTGTGTTATTCCGGCCAAAGATTGCCAGTTGCGTGAACCGAATACGTAGAGTTCTTTGTGCAGTGAGCCTACAGAAAAGGACACAGGCTGGGCATGCCTTGGGAATCCATTTGGAGTGTAGCAGTTCCCTTGCAACAGAACTTCACCCACAGGTTTGGGCATGCCAAGGTCAAGCACAGCATGCTTTTCTAACTCGCTGCCAGCAAGTTTCCAGAGTTGTTGCTCCGGTTCTGGAATGTCCGGTGTGTTCAGGTCAATAAGTGATAATACGCTTATCACAAGAAAGTCCTTTCCGTTTTGCGAAAAGGTTTTGAGAAGTAGCGATGCATTGTCGTTTTTAATGATTTTCATGTAATGAATCGCCTACAAAATTTTTATGTTTTCACTGAGAGCAATCGTTACCAAATCTCCCAGAGAAATATTGGCATTACACGAGTCTTCAAGCGACGCTGCTATTTCAACACGAGCTGACATTTTTTTCGTTGCCGGTCTGGGTTTTCTCTTTCAAGTTTTGCGCTGCTGTAATTACTATTTTTGCGTCTCGGGTAGCGGTTGTAATTTCTGGAAAACGTTGGTTGCAAAGCTCTATGAGCATTTTCACACGGCGAGACTTTGTTTCAATCGTTTCAGTACTGTTGTTAATAAGTTCAATGCTTGCTTTCAGCGTTGTCTCATTAGCTTTGTAATGTTCAATTTCATTAACCAATAATGAAATTTTGTGTTTCAGCATTTCTATTTTGTCTTCGGTTTCTTCCGTATGAAGCGCAGCAAGTTGAATGCGGGTTTTAGCTGCGCTTTGTAGTTTTTTGCGTTTATCAAGTTCAGCTAGATGTAGTTCTATGCGGCCTTTTTTGACCTTTGTGGAGCTTTTCCATAAGCGGAAAATAATATTGTCCAGCAATATCATTTGCCGATAGCTTTTCGCGATATGCTCTGTGCGATTGCAGGCAACAAAGGAAAAGTAGCAATGGCTTGCTTTGGTTTTTAAGTGACCTTTCGTTTTTGTAGCAAATCCATTTCTGGGCGGGATAATGGGTAGCCAGTCTTCGGCAGTACCTTCCTGTTCAACCTTTTGTGGTTTTTCGCCAAGTCGGAACCATGTTTTATCTGTCGGGGTTGCAACGGAGATGTTCCGTGCACCTTCCAAGTCGTCCATGACAATACTGTTTTCACCAGCCGTTTTCCAAATACTTTGCGTCTGGTTTACGCTTGTTACTGGTGAATTATTTTCAGGATTGGGAACGCTCCCTATAATTATCGGGCGATCGGGGTCTCCTCCGGCAAAAGACACAAGAACTTCTGCGTCATTATGCAAAGGGCAATGCATGCCGCACTGCTTTCCTGCATATGGCTGTGCTTTGCGTACCCAGAACCAGTCTCCCGGACTTTTGCTTGGAGCAGGAGCAAATGGGTATTCCAGCCTGTAACGACCTTGTGCGTCTAACTCGGCGTACTGTCCTGCGGATTCACTTTTGATGTTTGCTTGAACGACACCGCCAATTGAAGGCGTTGGAGTGGTTCGTTGAGGACGGTACGGGCTAGTGCTAGGGATGGCGGTGAACTCATTCGTATAGTAAATTTGTTCAGATTTCTGCTCGTTCACATTTTGTTTACGGAAAGCAGGGTGAATGCCATGCTGAGTAGTGGAGACAATAAGGTATGTTTGATTAAGGTCGGAATCGAAATGGTCTTCTAGTTCATGCCATTTCCCCGGCATTATATAGGGAATACTACTTTTCCCCGTATAGACCTCTGTTTCCGCTGTGAGCATCTCACCTGTAATTTGCGCGAATTTATTCGCCTCGCGTTCTGTGTGCAGGTTTTCTCCAAACAGATAGGTGGTAAGCTCGTTTTGTTCTTGAGCCTGATAGTTTCCTTCCAGAATACGGCTTGGTTTAGCATATTCATAGTTGCGTGTTGTCACGCGTGAAGGAATGTGAGTCAGCTGTTTGTTAAATGCATGTACGATGTGGCTGCTGTGTTTGTTTTCCATTCCAGAAATTGGAGAATAGTAAAGCGTAGGACGGTTAGTACAAAGTGTATGCAGTCTGTAGGAGTCTGTGATTGTCATGCGTTCGCATTCTTCATCTTGAGTGAAAAAATAGTACAGTCCGTAATTTTCCATTAATCGGGAAATAAACGCTAAGTCATTTTCTTCGTACTGACACACATAATCTTCAGCTTCGTATAGCTCTGCAAGCCGTAGGGTAATGGCTTTGTCGCTTAAGCCATTTGTTTGCAACACCTCATAAATGATGTCGAAAATATCTTTGTTTATATATTGCTTGCTGGTTTGAGCTAGGGATAACAGTTCAATACGAGGTGTCAGAGTCGCTCGATAGTAGGTGTGTTTGTCGTGTGTATAAAGGCGAGTGAATTCTATGGGAACGCCATGATAGACGACGGGAGATTCTGCAACATGAATATGAAGTGCAGCCCAGTGTGAAAGCATTGCTTCCATATTGAGCGACTTTTCTTTGCTAAGTAATAAAATATCGAACGAATATGGCTTAGAGAGGGCAGAGTATCCACTGAACTCAGCTACAAGAAATGTTTCGTCCGGCATCGCTTCGGATGTAAATGTGAAGGGGGTAGTTGTCATAGTACTCTCTTACACACCCAGCAGGACAATTTTACCATCAAGGCTGACAGATTTGTTGCCTAGAGAGCGCTGTTTGCTGAGAGATACAGATACAAGGGAATCAACTGTGTAATTCTCAATTTCTGTTTCTTTGTTTTCCGCTGCTGTAATAGATACCGCCGATTTTTCATTACGCGTTTCTATGGTGCGTTCCAAGTTGTTTGCGATTTTGATTCGCATCAAAGCTTCTTTTATGTGTTTAGTATCCGCGTTTTCTGTAGCTTCATTAAATAAGGCAATGGCGAATTTTGCTTCTTGTTTCAGTGATCCGGAAGACTCTTCAGAAGTCTCTTCAGTCGAACTGCTTTCGTCATCTTCTTGAGTAGGTGCATCTGTTTCAGATGTTTCTTCAGTCGAATTACTTTTGTTATCTTCTTGCGTAGACGCATCTGTTTCGGATGTTTTTTCAGCAAGCGGGGCACCCGAAACTTTATCGGCTGTCTCTGATGCTTTGTCACCGAGTAAGCTTTTTGCTTCCCCTGCGGCTTCTTCTTCAGTGGTAAGCAGCGATTTTAGTGCCAATTTAATTTCTAAGTCTGCATGTTCTGTAAGATTGGAAATTTTTTTCTTCTGAATATCAGCGAGTGTGATTTTGTTTTTAAGTAGTTCTATCTGTTCCTCAGGCATATGTATTTTGGCGGGAACAAGTTGAACTCTATACGGCGCATGAAGAAGCTGCTGCTCACTTATGTGCAAGCGCACGTCGGCTCCGAGGACCAGTTTGAGACCATTCTTACCGACTTTTTTAGTATGCTTGCCAAGAGTCACGTTTAGGCTGTTGAGTTTCACAAGATGTGATGCATTCTTGCCAACATGAGCGTTCCAATCTTTGTCTGTGCCTACCCATTGTTGTGTCGATTTTCTAAAAACGGAAGAGGTGACTCGTAATAATTCGCGTCCCGGCGTTTTCTTTAAAGACTCTACTATTTCTTTAGGGTCAGACGTAGGGGAACCGCTGGCTTTTTGGGAAAGCCACTCTTTTGCATCCGATAGAACATTTCCAACGTTTTTCTTTGCTTCTTTGGCAGATTCTTTAACGTTTGTTTCCAGATTCGGGAACTGACGATATTTGCCAACCCGTAACCATGTGTTTGCAGCTTCTGTTCGCAGTATTATGCGCTCATGCTTTTCTTTGTCGTCAAAGTACATACGGTTTTCGTTGGCCGTGCGAAGAGTATTGACCATTTGATTGGCGTCAATAACTGCTCCCGGTTGATCCTTGGCACTGATGGCTCCAAGGATAACGGGTCGGTCAATGTCACCGTTGATAAAGCTCACCATTACTTGTGTGCCGGAGTGAAGAGGATGATGGATGCCATAGTGTGAGCCTGTATATGGCTGCGCCATCGAAATTTTACTTGAGGTTTTGCCTTCTCCACGGCTCGAACGGTCAAAGGCATATCGGATGATATAACTGCCATCATCTTCCAGTGTCGCGTACTTGGTGGCTTTCGTTGTATTAATACGTGCCGAGACTATGCCTGCCATATGAGGACGTGGAGTGCGTATTGCTGGGCGAAATTGTGTTGATTGTTCGATGGCGGTGAACGTGTTCGAATATTCTAGGGAAGCACTGTCCGATATTGAGGGGAGTCCTAGACCTTCTGTAAGAAAACGTGTTTGTTTTCCCGAATGAGTGGTGCGTGTGATGAGATATTCCTGATTGAACTCTTCAACTTCATGCCCCTCAAGTGTATACGTCCAGCCAGCACTAATATAAGGAACCGTGCTTTTTCCTTCATATTGTTTCCCCTGACACATGTGGCGTTCCGCGCGGGTGGCCGCCAAGAGTTTTCCTTCACTGGACGTTTGGTAGTTGTTCCCGAAGACCTGTTGTGTACCGTGTCCCAGCTGAGAGACTTTTTGAGAAACGTGTAAATTTCGTGAGGGGTGAATGGTTTGTTTATCGTTTAACGTAACAGACGCTACGGTTCTTCGAACATGACAGTCAAAGCGGGTAACCATTTCTTCTCTAAGTTGGCTGTCCAGCCCTGTAACTCGAGCATAAGTAAATGAAGGCGATATTGGATGGGGTGCATGTGCTGTAAACGAATCTGTTATGGTGAGGGTGTCTTGATCTTCCTGTGTGAAGAAATAGTACGCGCCGTAATGTTCCATCCAACGACTGGCAAAGGCGTATGAGCTTTCATTGTACTGACAGACCATTTCATGCTGAGGATAATTTGCTGTGAGTTTTTCTACGTATTGCAGACCATTTTTAGCATATGGTTGAAAAACTTGATCCAGCAGACCGTGAAAGTTTTGGTTCAGCAGAATTTGAGAATTGTAATCTAACGAGAGTAAAGTTGCTCGTGGAGTGAGTTCCACGCGGCATATTTGCATTTCCTTGACCATATCCATGATGGTCATTTCATGGATAATGCCATGATAGCTCGATGATCCTTTTTCTCCATGTATCGAGAGGCTGGCAGTTGCGCCAGCTAACGTGTCCAGTATGTCCGGTGGTAGTGTGCTTATTAGCAGGCAGTCAAAACGGTAAAGCTCAGAGAGACCTTCGCTTCCGTTGAATTCTACAACATGAAAAGCGTCTTGCGGCTGACCAGATACCGTAAACGAAAAGAGTGGGGTTACCGTATTCAGCATATTATTTACCCCACATTTATGAAACCGCCCGTAATGGTGCATTCTTCAGCAATATCAATTGAAATGCCTTTATGTTTATGAATATTGCCGCTTCGCTTACAGCTTTTACTGGCGCAAAGTTTTACAAGCCCTTCCTCATTAACGGCAGTTGTCTGCTTGGCATCGGTGAGGTCTTTTGCAACTTCTAAATCGAGTATAGGTGCTTGTCCTGTAGCAGAAAAACCTTCTAGCTTTTCTGGGTTCTTCCATTCTTCAAGCTCAAGTTCGGCTTTGCTTGCCTTTTGTCTAACTGTTTCAATTTCGTCGATTGGAGAAGCGTTGCAGGAATCACTGTCCGAACTGGTTTTAGATGTGGGAGCCTCCACTTCCAGTTTTTCTGTTGTGATTTTTTCCCAGTATTGATTAAAAATCTGAATGAACATGTCGATATTTTGCTCGACGTCTTTCCCTTTGTGGGTGTGTTCATTAACAAGACGGATAAGGGTCTTAGTTTCTTGTGATTTTTTATCAATCATTCGAATGGCGCTATTCACCAGTTTAATTTTGTTATCTGCTGCTTTAATATTCTTTTTGCAACTTTTCTCGACAACCATCCCCATTAGTTCAATGTGATTTGGGGCTATGTTCACTCGCTCTTTGGGAATGTTTAATCCGATACGTGGTCCAATAGTTAGAGAAATATCTCGGCCTGTTGTGACTTCGTCATGAGAACCTATCTGAATTTCCTGTTTACCCAATAGAATAGTGGAATGTTCATTACCCATAATTGCCGATGACTTATTGTTTCCAACGAATTCGCCTACGCCGGAAGCAGATGCTATGTGGATACCATCCGAATTATCGTCGCTTTTGCCGATGCGGAGTTTGGCTTTGTGGTCGGGACTCGTGAAATGTATTTTTTGATTTTGTTCTAGATCGTCTATGGATAACTCGTTGGAGCCTGCTGAGCGCAATATTGACCGGCTGTTGTTTTTTGTATCCACGGGAGTTGGTGTTTCTATGTTAGGCACTGCACCAATAATCACAGGGCGATCAGGATCTCCATTTTCAAAGGAAATGAGAACCTCAGTGCCTTTGTGTAGCGGGAAATGAAAGCCATATTGGTCTGCTGAGTAAGGTTGTACGAATCTGATGCGGTGTGAGGCTTTACCATCTTTTTTCCCTGAGAGGTCAAATGGAAAAATCACTTTGTATCGACCTAGGCTGTCAAGCTCAGCGTTTTCTTCGTTCGCTGCGCTGTCTATCTTTGCAGAAATATAGCCAGCAATTTTAGGCCACGGAGTGGTATTGGAAGGACGGAATTGTGTATCTGCTGTAATGCCAGTGAATTCATTTCGATAAAATGTTTTGATGGAGGAATTATTTGAATTATCAAAACCTGCAACATCAAATTCTTTGTTGCTTCCTTTATGGGAAACACTTGTGATTGTGTAGGTCGTGTTGCGAGTGTCCCAATTATGATCTGAAAGGGTCAGCGAACTGCCGGCAGCCAATGTTGGGCAAGTGCTTTTTCCGATGAATGTTTGCTGATTACAGAGAGTTTCTTGTTGGCGTATTGTGCTTCGATGTGTTGCCTCGGCGATACTACGAAGATGTTCACCAAAGTAACTATTTACGGTTTGTTGGCCGTTCGAAATTTTGCTCTCAGCAACAAGGTCTAAGTCAGGTTTTTCATAGTTGAAGTCATAAATTTTTGTGCATTCAGCAGTAATTTTTTTTTTGTGAATACAGGCTATAGACAACATTTTCATATTGTTCTTTTGTTAGCGCAGAAGGTTGGCGGTAAGGCAGCTGTCTATTGGGAGTAGACTGATAGACTGCATGGCTGTCTGTGATGACGAGCTTTTCTTCATCTTGCTCCTGTATAAAAAAGTAAGAAATGCCCAGCCTTCTGAGCCAGCGGTCAAGGAAGTCGTAAAAGCTTTCACAATACTGGCAGACAAAATCGTATGCAGGATAATCTTCTTGTAATGAAAGTGTAAACGATGTGCTAGGAAGTCCGGCTTGTATTAAGACAGACTGAATGATTTTTGGGAGTGATTTGTTAAGGAAAATTTGACTATATTGCGAAAGCGTTGACCGCCATAAGCGTGGCATGAGGATAACGCGATAGTAAGTGACATCATTCTTTCGGCTAATCATTGCCGCTTCAGCGATGACTCCGTGTATAGACCGTGAATTGTGTGTGTCGTCTATTAATATCGTCGCTTCTGTATTGAGAAGTGCTTTTAGGGCAAAAGTAGACCTGCTAGCGAGTGTAATCTCGTAGCTGTATAGTTCAGAAAGATGTTCTGTGCCCGAAAAAGAAACAACTGAGAATACCGTTGTACCCGTTGTGTTTGCTTTGGTTGTAAATGACAGTCTGGTATTCACTGTAAGATTCCTTAAGCAGGGGACAGATTAGTAAATGATTTTTATTCCTCTACAATAAGATTATAAAGACTAGGCTATTAGTATTTTTTTTGCAATGTGAGACGTGATTGGCACTGAGCCACGTTGGCTTGCCATTGCTATCTTTCTTCTTCTGACATGTTCATTCATTGATAGGCTTCAGTGGATAATTTTGACTATACTGGGGAGGGATTCCAAAAAAAATTGGCAACAGGAAATGTTTTTATAGGTGTAAGTCGGGTGTAAGTTTCCTTGCTCTTCATGTCGTTAATGCTGTATATGTTTCTTTAGGGCCCTTGCAAATAAAGGAATAAGCAGTTTCCGCTAGATATGACACCTGCCTTTCACGCAGGCGACAGGGGTTCAAATCCCCTTGGGGACGCCAAGCAATTTAAGCTCTTACATGAAAGTGTAAGAGCTTTTTTGTGTTTAAATTTCGAGTGGGAGGCTTCGGCTGTAACAGGCAGGATTTTGCTACTTCCTATTGCTGTACCTTGTTAAGGAAGAACAGCTTCATAGCTTAGGACCTATTCCAGAAGGAATTCTTCCTTGGTGAATATATTGTTTTACTTTTCGGTAGAGTGTGGTTCGTGAAATGTTGAGGATTTTAGCTGTTTCAGCCATGTTGAATTCAGTTTTGTCCAGTGTTTTCAGTATGCCGGAACGTTCAATGCCTTCTAGTGTGTCTGGGTGCCACGGCGTATTATCTGATGTGGCAAGCGGTAAATCCAGATGATGAAGTTCAATAGTTTTTCCTTCGCAGGTGTGCAGAGCGCGTTGCATGCAGTTTTCTAATTCTCTGACATTTCCAGGCCATGAGTATTTGATGAGAGCCTCTTGAGCTTGCGGAGAAAGCTGAGATGAGCTGCCTTTTGCGCGACTTAGGAAAAATGAAGCAAGTCCCATAATGTCTTCTTTGCCGCGATCTCGTAGAGGTGGAATGGTGATCGGTAGTACGTTGAGTCTGTAAAAGAGATCTTCTCTAAAGATTCCTTGCGCAACGGCCTTGGCCATCTCTACATGTGTGCTGGCAATAATGCGAGTGTCGACGCGGATTGGCTGTCGTGCACCGATTCGGTATACCTCTCCGGTTTGTAGAACACGGAGTAGCTTAACCTGCATGTGGTGGGGCATGTCGCCAATTTCATCTAAAAGAATGGTGCCACCGTTAGCTAACTCAAATTTACCCGGCCTTCCTCCTTTCGATGCTCCTGTAAATGTACCTTCCACATACCCGAAAAGCTCACTTTCAAGCAGCTCAGCCGGAATAGCTCCACAGTTGATTGGAACAAACGGGTTGTTTGTCCTATCGCCTTCATTGTGAATTGCCTGAGCAAATAGTTCCTTACCGGTGCCTGTTTCTCCTTGAAGCAGAACCGTCGCGCTTGACTGTGCAGCACGTGCAGCAAGGTCGACGGCTTTAGTAAAGCTTTCAGACTGTCCTTTTAGGCTGGAAAATGTGTAGTGAGCTTTAGTTCCCGCGATGGTGTCTGCCAGCCTGTTAATTTCTTCCATTTCTTCTAGTGTGATCATTGTTCCTAAATGTTCACCGTCCTGAGAAATCACAAGCTGTGCTGTATAGATAAAGTGCACAGAATGTTTACCGTGCTTGAGTATGCATTCTCTATTTACCCATGCTGAGGGCTCGTTCTTGAGATCTTCAATGGAAAGGTTGAGACCTTTGAGAACTGTTACTGCTTGTCCTACGAGTCTGTCTTGCTTCAAGACCTGAAGTCCGCGCTTGTTAACCCGCCAGATGTAATTCTCACTGTCCAGAATGATCATGCCGGAATGTGAAGTTTCAATGACCTGATCAAGAAAGCCCACATGTAATGCTAGTTCACGGTTGCGCCTAACAATACGCAATTCTCGTTCCACACCACGGGCAATCGTGGTGGTCATATAGAGAGTATGAGGATGCACAAGCTGTGCGCGGCCACTGAGCATAATGACACCAATGAGTTCTTTGTCCTTGCCGAACACAGGAGCCGCAGAGCTGGTGTAACCATGTGCCTGCCTACAGTAATGATCTTCATCCGTAAGTTGGATAGGGATTTGATGTTTATGGCACAGACTGATTGCAGATGTTCCCACATCCCTTTCCGTCCACCTGAAGCCAGGCACACAGTTACGGTTGGCACTTTCCTGTCTGGATTCATCGCTGCCTGTAATATGTAAAATGTACCCTTCAGCATCAATAGCAAACAATGTGAAATCTCTTGCAGCTAACAGGTCGAATATTTCGTCAAATTGAGGGCGAAGGAGATTTAACCAATCGTCGTTGGCTAACCTGCGGGCTTTAAGTTCGGTAGGGGAAAGCATTGGCTGCGCAATGTCTCTTTTTTCCGGATTAATCCCGTACATCCGGGACCTGTTGTGCGACTCCGCTACAATCTGTTGTTTTGTCGTCTCATCAATCGTTTTGCCGCGTTCAAGCATTTTCGCTCCTGACCTATCTGCATTTAGGGAAGCAATTGAGGTGTGTGTTCATTTTTAGAACATGTTCATTTTTAGAACATAGTTGTAATTGTAAACAGTCTCAGCTGACTACTGAGCATAAGTATACATAAAGTGTTCTAAAAATGAACACATAAATCAAGCTATAAATTGGTTGCGTGATCAGCTAGTTCAATAGAAATCAATATCTTAGTGTAAATAAAACAATTTTGCCTCTCAAACGTTTCGAAAAAAACCGTACTTTCAGATGGTTGTAATGCGATTACAATTTGTAGTGAGAATTGTAGGTCAGATTTTAGAAAGTTTAGGCACATCCCTTGCTTTAACGAAGGCGTGCAAGGACATCATGTACAGTTTTCCACTTGTTATTCCATTACTGGGAGGACTTAATGGAGCGTTTTTTTCGATATACGCTGACTTTTTTATTAAGCTCAGTTGCTTTCATGCAATTTATTCAGGTTATTTGGCGCTATATTCTTCAAGCTCCACTTATGGGGTTGGATGAGATCTTAGTGTATCCCACTCTTTGGTTGTATTTTGCCGGAAGTATGAATGCTTCCCGCGAGGATACACAGATTAAAGCAAATGTATTGGATGTATTTCTTAAAACAGAACGTTCGCGTCTTGTGGTTCGTATCATCGCAGATGTATGCAGCTTGGTTATCGCGTTGTGGTTAACCCGATGGGCCTGGTTTTACTGTAAGTATGCATTCCGTGTGTGGAAAGAAAGTCCAACATTATATGTACCGACCTTTTATGCAGAGTGTTCTTTGTTCATCGGCTTGGTTGTTATGAGCATGTACGCTGCGTATCACCTGATCCGCAATCTCCGTTGTCTGACATCACATCTTTCTGAATGCACCACAGATCCGACGGTAATCAAGGGGGAAATTTAGACATGATTGAAATATCACTCATGGCGTTGGCGGTGCTGGTTGCCTTACTCAGCTTTGGTGTCCCTTTGCCGTACTGTTTCGGTGGTGCGCTTATGTTTATGCACACCTTTGGTGGCGCTACCATGAAAGGTACGATGCTGTGGGGCTTTGGACAGCTTGCAAACCCAGTATTACTTTGTATTCCGTTGTTTGTATTTGCCGGAGCCATCATGAGCGAGAGTGGCATTGCAAAGAGCTTGTTGGATTTTGTGAATATTTTTGTAGGACGCGTCCGCGGTGGTCTTGGTGTTGTTGCTTCAGTTAGTTGTGCAATTATCGGCGCCATTTCCGGTAGTGGTATGACAGGCGTCGCGGCAACTGGACCTCTGCTCATTCCGGAAATGGCAGAGAAGGGGTATCCTCGCGGATACGCAACAGCTCTGGTAGCAAACTCATCGCTGCTTGGTTTGCTTATCCCACCAAGCGTGACGATGATCATTTACGGCTGGGTCACGGATACTTCAATTCTTGCCTGCTTCCTTGCAACCGTGGGGCCCGGGCTTCTTATTATGACTTTGTTTGCAGTCGTGAACATGGTGCAGTGTCGAAAATTCCCGCTCGTGCTCGAAGAATCAAAACCGATGAAAGAGCTTATTCGTGAAGCTGGTTCCCGTACGTTCGTTGCCCTGCCTGCCCTTGTGATGCCGGTCATTATTCTTGGTGGCATTTACGGCGGTATTATGACCCCTACAGAAGCTGCAGCAGTGGGCGTGATGTACGCAATACCTGTCGGGGTTCTTGTTTATAGAGGGCTTACCTGGAGCAAATTCCTCAGAGCAGCAAAGGATGCTGCAACAGCAATTGGTGCGATTATGGTTATGATCGTATTCAGCCTGATGCTTAGCCAGATTTTCGTTATGGAAGATATTCCGCAAGCTTTGGTTGAAGGCATTTTTACCATTACTCAGAATAAAGTATTGCTGCTCATCCTTGTTAACTTCCTGCTGTTTTTTATCGGTATGATCGTTAACGATATTACTTCCATCATTCTCACCGCTCCACTGCTGCTCCCTCTTATGGAAGCTATCGGTATCAGCCCTGTCCATTTTGCTGCCATTATCGGCGTAAATACTGCCATGGGCGGTGTTACTCCACCATATGCGAGCATCCTGTATCTTGGTGTGCGCATAGGTAATGTTGAATTTACTGACGTAATTAAGCCTGCAATGACGCTGATACTTTTCGGCTATCTTCCAGTGGTCTTTTTGACGTCGTTCTGGCCTGAATTATCCCTCACTTTGCCCCGTTTGATGGGCTACTAAACAGAATAGGAGTGTGTACAGATGAAGAAATCGTTATTCTCTATTGCTCTGGCTATCATGGCGGTTGTTATGCTTTCCGCTGGAAGTGTCGAGGCTCGTACTTGGAAAATCTCCCATATTCGTCCTCAGGGAACTACTATCGACAATGACCTTCACCGGTATGCCGATGCAGTAAAAGAAGCCACTGACGGCAAAATTAAGATCAAAGTTTATGCAGCAAGTGCACTTGGCGACTACACAATCGTACAGGAACGCGTAGGGCTTGGAGCCGTAGATATGGCATGTCAGCCAGTATCTACAGGCGTGGACAAGCGTTTACAGATTATTTCTTTTCCGTATTTGATGAAAGATTGGAAACAAGCAGAGAAAAACTTCGTGACTGGTTCACCATTTCAGAAGACGATTTCTGATCTTTTTTCACAGCAAGATATTCGGGTAATGGCTGTATATCCAGTGTACTTTGGTGGGGTAGCTCTTAAGAAAAAACCAAAAAATCCTGAAGATCCAAATAGCTCTAAAGGACTTAAGCTTCGTGTCCCACCGGCAAAAACTTTCCAGATGTTAGCTGATAACATTGGTTTTATTGGAACTCCGGTACCATTCTCCGAAGCGTTTACCGCAATGCAGACCGGTGTTGTTGACGGAGTTATTGGCTCAGGTGCGGAAGGCTATTATGCATCATTCCGTGATGTGACCAAATACTACATGCCAGTGAATACACATTTTGAAGTTTGGTACCTGATCATGAACCAGGAGCTGTTTACCGACCTTAGCAGCGAGCAGCAGCAACAGCTTGAAAAAGTTTCCTTCGAATTTGAGCAGCGTCGTTGGAAAAATGCTCAGAATGATCAGATGGAAAATGAGAAAAAGCTTGCTGAGTATGGCGCTGAAATCATCCCGGTATCCGATCAAGCGCTTAGCGCAATGGCAGCAAAAATCCGTAACGTGGTTTGGCCGGAAATTCAGGACGACATTGGCGCAGAATGGAGTCAGAAAGTTCTGGATAGCCTTATTCAGTAGAGATCCTTTTTGTTGATAAGGTGGGCTCTGCTTCATGACAACTGGAGCAGAGCCTCATTTACACACAGCGCGCAATCCCGCTGTTATTTTGAGAATCGATACTATGTGCGCAAAGTGTACAGCTACCCTTCCGTACATCTAATCTGATAGTTTAATTTAAGAGTTTCTGGAGTTCTGATGTTTAAACTAGATGAACCTGCTGCAGAGCAGGTGTTCATAACTGTGGACGGAAAAGGCACAAGTGTTCCTGTAGGATCTACTGTCGCTTCCGTACTGTTGGAACAGGGAAAAGAACCGTTTCGAACTTCTCCTGTAACTGGAGAGGTTCGATCTCCACATTGTCTGATGGGTGTCTGTTGTGAATGCCTGTGTGAAATTGATGGAGTAAAGAATCGTCAGGCTTGCTTGGAAGAAGTCCATGAAGGCATGCAGGTTAACCGGCAGATCGTGGAGGGCAATGAATAGTATGAACTATCAATATGATGTTGCCGTTGTGGGGGCAGGCCCCGCAGGAATAGCAAGTGCTTGTTCTATGTCAGAACTTGGATTGAGAGTGTTGGTGCTTGATGAACAGGCTCGTCCGGGTGGGCAAATTTATAGAAATATCGAGAAGGCTCCAGAATCTCGCTGTAAATTGCTCGGTAGTGATTACACCAAAGGAGCATGTCTTGTTAACCAGCTTCGTTCTGCTGATCTGGATTATCGTTCAGAGGCGGCAGTGTGGCAGGTAGAGCCGGATGGTACTGTTTTTTTCTCTCACAAGGGAGAGTCACATTGCGTTAAGGTTGAACGAATAGTTGTTGCGACAGGAGCCATGGAGCGTCCTGTACCGTTTTCAGGATGGACTCTTCCCGGTGTGATGGGGGCAGGTGCTGCAAATAACTTATACAAAGATTCCGGCTTAAAGCCTTCCGGTAAAGTCGTGATTGCCGGTAGTGGGCCTTTGCTGCTTCTGGAAGCATGTCAGCTTGCCAGCAGTGGTGTAGAAATTTCTGCCATCCTTGAAACGGCCTCCGCATACCCTTCTCTCGAGGCTCTCGCACAGCTCCCTTCCGCTTTACGCCGTGCAGATTATCTCGTGAAGGGGGTCAAGATGTTGTGGGACATCAAACGCACTGGTGTCCCTCACTTGAAGAATGTGAAAGAGGTTCGAGCTCATGGTGACGATAAACTCTCCAAAGTGACAGCCATGCAAAATGGCAAAGCTGTGAGTTTTGATGCGGACTCGCTACTTGTCCATTTTGGCGTGATTCCGAATACAGCAATGTTTAGCCAGCTTGGTTGTCGTCATGAATGGGACAATGTGCAGCGCTATTGGTATCCTGTCACAGATACTTGGGGGCGTACCAGCCTTGAACGTGTTTTTGCAGCAGGAGATGGAACATTTGTTCACGGAGCTGGTGCTGCAGAGTTAAAAGGCCGTCTGACAGCGTTGGAAGTGGCTCATTCTGTAGGCAAGTTGTCTCTTAGCCAGCGAGATGAGCAAGCAGAGCGGATTCAAAAGAAACTTGCACGTGAGTTATCTCCTCGCCCGTTTATTGATGCCATGTTTGCGCCGGATATTGATGCGTGTGCATTCGATGATGAGACTCTAGTGTGTCGTTGTGAACACGTGACAGTTGTTCAGATTAAAGATGCGGTACGTCAAGGGTGCACTAACCCTAATGACATAAAAGCATTGGTTCGCAGTGGCATGGGGCCGTGTCAGGGACGTATGTGTGGCAATGCAATTGTAGAGCTTTTAAGCATTCTGACATCGGGGAAACCTTCTGATGCAGAGAGGTTGCGTATCAGGCCTCCTTTGAAAAATGTTTCAATGCAGGAAATGGCATCCATGCGTTTTGAAGGGGGTGAATAATGTCACGCGCTGATGTTCTTATTATTGGTGGTGGGCTTATGGGGCTGGCAACAGCTATGGAGCTTGGTCGCGCTGGAAAGAAAGTTATTCTTCTCGAAAAAGATACTGTTGGCCGTCATGCCTCTGGAGTGAATGCTGGGGGTGTCCGTCGTCTTAATCGTCATGTTGCCGAAATTCCAATGACGCTGGAGTCACAGGAAATGTGGGCAACTATGGAAAAGTATATTGGATGTGATTGCACCTTCACTACTACAGGTCAGATTCTTGCTGCCAATTGTGATGAAGAAATCGAGTTGCTGAAGAAGCGTGCAAAAACGACGAGCGATCTTGGATACAACCATGAGGAGTTAATTGACGAAAAAGAGCTTCGCAAACTTGTTCCCGCCATTGCCGATGATTTTATTGGTGGTCTTATTTCTAGAAAAGACGGTCATGCATTGCCGTATAAGGCTTGTCGGGCGTATCAGCAGAGTGCTTTGAAAGCAGGTGTCATTATTGAAGAGCACACTAAAGTGCTTAATGTTTCTCAAAATGGTTCGGGTTTTACCGTTACGACAGCTAATGGAAAAATTTATGAAGGCGAGTTGCTTTTAAACTGCGCAGGAGCGTGGGGAGCAAAGGTGGCAGCCCTTTTGGGAGAGATAATTCCAATGGAGCCAGTTGCGCTTTCTATGATGGTTACCGCCAGGATGCCGAAATTTATTACACCTGTTGTTTCCGGTTTTTTCCGATCCCTGTCATTTAAGCAGATGACAAATGGCACTGTGGTTGTAGGCGGTGCGCGTCGTGCTTTCATCACTGACGATGAACAGACAAGAATTAATACAGAGCAGATGCATGGCTCTGCGCAGACGGTTGTAGATTTCTTCCCGATTATGAAAGATGCGAGCATTGTTCGCTGGTGGGCAGGATTCGAAGGAATGATTTCTGATAAACTGCCTATTATTGGTGAAGCTGCAAACACTCCTGGCTTTTTCCACACTTGCGGCTTCTCTACTCATGGATTTCAACTTGCTCCGATTGTAGGCAAGCTGATGGCAGAAACACTTCAGGGGAAAACACCACGTTTATCTCTTGAAGCATTTAGATCGGATCGCGAAACTTTGTTCCATAAAGATAATGACGCACCGAAGAAAAAGGGTGCATGGCAATAAGCAAGGAAAGGGTATGACTATTACACGTATGGAAATCGGTACTCGCATGAGTAGAATTGTTATTAACAATGGAACAATTTATTTGTGTGGTCAGGTACCCGACAATACTGATGAGGGTATCCAAGCTCAGACTGCCAACATGCTTGCAAAAGTCGAAGAGCTTTTGCAGCAGGCAGGTAGTGATATTGAGCATATTCTTTCCGCAACGCTATATGTTCGCGACATGAAAGATTTTGCTGCAATGAACGAAATTTGGGATGCATGGGTTCCTGAAGGCCATGCTCCTGCACGTGCATGTGTTGAGGCCCGTCTGGCTCGTCCGGAACTGCTTTGCGAAGTTTCTATTGTAGCAGCTCAAAAATAACAGATTTCAACAATAGAATCACAACTAGACGGTCTAGTAATAATTTGTAAGTAGAAAAGCCCATTCACATCGTTGGATGGGTTTTTCTGTTGTGTCATGTGAAGGTGTTAATGAATAAAACTGGTTGTACTAAGGGGGTGTACGTAGGTGTCGTTGAAACGATCTAAGTAATATGTTGGAATAATATTTCAATAGAGTCTGTTGAAAATTGTGCAGAAACGCGGGTATGAAAATGACAACTTTTTAAAACACACCGTTTTTTTATAGTTTATCAGTATATATTATGGGAAGAGCTCAATTTTTTAGTTGTCTTTAATAGTGACTTATTTTTATACATACAGGGATAATGCGTAGAGGCTCTTAGATAAGGTAGTTAAGCCGTTGTGCGCGGAAAAATGTTACTCCCCAATTTGGAAAATAATTTGCTAAATTTGTTTAAGAAAAATGATAGTCACTTTTCTGTAGTTCTACGGGGATCTGCTTATGCGCTTTTTGCAAAGATACTGATTATCGCATTTGGTTTTCTAAATAATATTCTTGTAGCAAGGTATTATGGTGCAGAACTCATTGGTATTTTGAGTATTGTCCAAACCCTACTTACGTTATTGTCCCTTTTAGCCTTGATTGGGTTTAATCAGTCTGTTTTAGCAATCATCCCAAAGGAAAGCATTGAAAGCAGGTACTTCCCATTTCCTTTCATCGTTAAGGTTGCAGCCTTTGTTATATCAACTTCTTTTGTGCTGTCTTGTCTTACTTATTTAGGGCTAAATGTCTGGGAGGTGCTTGAACAAAAAATTCAATTAGAGACAGCAATACAAGTTGGATCATTTTTTATTGTAATCTATGCACTTCGTGCTTTATTTTTAAGTTTTTTTAGAGCGATTGGAGCCATTAAACTTTTTACAATACTTCAACTTGTAACTCCAATTTCCAATTTCTGTATTTTACTCATCATCATTATTTATTCTTTTAGTGGGTTGTGGGTTGTTTTATGCGCGTTTGATTTCTGCTGTTATTGCTTTAGTTGTAGCCCTGCTGTTCTTTTTGTATTTATTTCGTCGGGTACGTCGTGAAGAAGAAAGCAGAGGAACTTCTATAGATTTTTGTTCTCTTTTGAAGAAGTCACTTCCTTTATGTGGTGTCAGCTTGCTTGTCTTTTCAACAAGTAAAATTAGTATTCTTATTTACAGTCTTTTTGCTACAGAAGAAAATGTTGGTTATTATAGTGTTGCTGTTAATACAGCCATTTTGATTAACGTAGCATTAGGGTGTGTGAATAGTATGGTTGCACCAAAATTTGCGGAATTGCATGCCCGCATGGATTATAGCTCTCTATTTTCTGTAGGAATTAAGACCACGCGATTAATTTGTATTGCAACAATACCTCTGACGATAGTGTTGCTTCTTTTTGGGAAAATTCTTTTAGAAATTCTTTATGGTATGGACTTTAGCGTTGCATATTTTCCAATGGTTATTTTGGCGATTGGGAATTGTTTAAATGCCATAGCCGGCCCAAATGATATTTTTTTACAAATGACTGGTGATCAAGGCCGGCTAAATAAAATGATGTGGATTGGCTTTGCTGCTTCTCTAGTTTTCTATGTACCGTTTATTTATTGGTGGGGAAGTATTGGGGCTGCTTTAGCCGTGCTTGTAGGACAGTGTGTCTGGAATTATTTAGCCCATTTATTTATTCTAAAGAAATATAAAAATAGTTTGATGCTGTTTTATTCATCGAAGTAACAATATTCATAACAGTGTTTATAACAAGCTGTGAGATATGAAAAATTATCTGTGAAAACTTAGTATAATAAATCAAGTTATTAGTTGGTTAAGGCGTTTGGATGAATTTTTCTTAACCGGCTTTATTCTACCCTGATTTACTAACTTAGTGTCCAATTTATTGATTCAGATGAGTAAGAGTTCGTTAGTTGAGCGAGTCTTGCGGGCTCGTATGAGCACGTTAGAACTTGGTAGCAGTGAGTCCGCTCCTAATTAGAACGTGTTGGTTTGAAACAAGAATGTTTCAACGTCATTTAATTATCCGTTTACATAGTCTTAATTGAGGGTTGGTTGTAATATAATGATGGTCTATCTTCTTTTTTTATTGTTTCAGTGCGTTCTTTTTTGTTCTGTTTTGGAGGCTTGTAAAAGGGAACAGGTGCTTTTTTTTTTTCAGGCATTCTATTTTTTTCTTTTAGCTTACTTTTTAGTGTTGCCATTCTTTTTTAATTTTTTGCAGATTGTCAGGGTTTAATTAGCTTAACTTCAATAACAAGCAGAGCTTTTCATGGGACATCATCTCTAGCACGAGGGACAGGCATACGACCCGTTTCAGTGCTATTGTTGTTTCAAGTGTGTTTTTTAGTTGGCGGGTATTTTGCTTATTCGCTTACGTCTTCCCAGAAGAAACTGGTACAGCAGGTTCCTTTAGATCGATATTTTTATTTTCGCTACCATGCTGGGGGCAACCGCATTATGTTACATGCTTGCACGAGCATATTTTGTATCGGATTTCCCTTTAATATCTTTTTTAACAACAAAAGAAGTCGTCCCGTTACGTGATTTGGCATTTAGTTATGGAAGTAAAACAATCGAAATTCCATACTTTTTTAGACCTTCAATCACCTCCCTTTTTTATCGAGCTATGTTACCGTTGAGTGGCATGATGTTTTTTATTCTTGGTAAGAAGAATTATAGACCTAAGCTAACATATTCTCTCAGCGTTATTCTCTTTTTATTTAGTTTCATTTTTTTAGCTGGAACGATGAAACGGACGCCAGTTTTGTTTTTTGCAACATGGTGTTTTATTACGCTGTTGCTTAGTAATTCATCAAAGATAAAAAGGAAATTTTTTGTTTATTCTGGATTGACTGTGTTGTTTTTATGTCTTTCAACCACTGCGTATAACACGTCAATTGATGTACTATTCGAAAAACTTTTCCGAAGGATTTTTATAGTAGAGGGGTTAAAGGAATTTTTATGTATTGAGCATTATGGGACGACTTTTGATTACTTAGGTCTTGATATTCCCATGCGTTATATACATAAAATTTTTGGTGAGGATGTCCTAACATTCAGTCAGGTGTGGAAAAAACAGTTGGGTGGTTCCCGTGGCTGGTCTTCTATCGGTATTATGGCAGAATTTTTTGCAAGTTTTGGATTTTCTGTGGCATCGATTGCATATGTACTTTGGGGTGCTCTTTTAATGAAGTTGGATGTAGTTAGCTCCGAGTATAGAACCAACGTTTTTTTACTTACCTTTTTTATCTTGCCTGATTACAATTATCGCGTTTTCGTCAACAAAGGGAATCTTGTCACAAATGTTTACCGGGGGAGGGGGCGTCTTAATTGTGCTAATTCTTTGTTTATCCACAATAAGTAAGCCGTGTGCGAAATCCATGACTTATAATGTCTAAGTGGAACAATGAGTTTGAAGATATCCTTCTTTCTTAAAGACTATTAGAAAAATAGATTGTGAATAGATTGAACTTTTTTCTCACGTTAAAGTTTTTGGAGTCTTTATTAAAGACTTAGTAGGGATCTAGTGTTGTATTCATTTTATTGCTTGCTTCTTGGAATCGTTCTTCTTCCGCTGAAAAAAGTCCTCTTCTTACCAGTTGTTGAATATAAAATTTTATTGGCAGATCTTTTTTTCCTTCTTTCAGGTTGTATTGTTGTTTTCGAAACGGAAGTAAGGGAGCGGATTATACAACTGCGATATTTTCTTGTTGTAGTTTTTTTCTTTCTTTTTTGGGCGACGTTGAGCTCGCTGATATCTATTGAACCTTTCTCTACGGCTGTGTTTACTCAACTGGAAATTCTAGCTTTATGTTATGATGTCGGATTGCTGTTGTTAGTTTTTGTTGTTGCTAATTCACCACAGAAACTTTTTTACGCCCTGCTAGGATGGGTATTCGCAATTCTTCTAAGTAATCTTTTGGCCATTTATTCTTTGGTAACTGTGCCCAGTTGGGGGTTTTCATATGGGATCCTTATAGGGAGCTTTGTCGGAGCAAATCAGCCTCAAATTATCTTATTGCCGTTGTTGCCATTATTGATATTTGTCGGGGTGTTAAAAGATGTACATCTTTCAATTCGGTTAACTTCAATCTTTTTATCCTGCAGTAGCGTGTTGTTTGTGCTTATTTCTGGGAGCCGATCCGGATTTTTTATGCTTGCATTAGAATGGATTTGCTGTCTTTTCGTGTATTGGGGAGTGATTAAGCGACGTTTTTCTTATTCTTCAATTACTTTTTGGGGGCAGCAAGCAACCTACGCTTTGTTGCTACTTGTTGTATTGCTATTTGGTACAGAGTTGTCACAAACCTATGAACCTTTTGCGGGATTGAAGCGTGTTAATAGAACGTTTGATAGAGTTTTTTTTCTTAAATATAATAAGCCGGTAAAGAGACTGACTGCAACGCATTATGATCGCATTAGTAGTGGGCGAATTAGTATTATTAAAGCTGGTTATTCATCGTTTAAGAAAAACATTTTTATGGGTTATGGCCTCCAAGGAACACGCCTGTTAAAAGGTGCTCATAATCATGAAATGCATTGTAGTTATTTAGTTTTGCTTTTCGAAACAGGTGTTATAGGCCTATTCCTTGGACTCTTGATGATGTATTTGGCGTTGAGGCGTGTTCAGATTGTATTAAAGAGTGGAGCTAATTCAGTTGAGACCCTTGTGTTGTATTCTTTACTTATTGGGTTAGCTAGCTTAGCTCTTTACAATGTCTTTACAAACGGCTTGCGGCAACGCGAGATGTGGATACTTTTTGGAGTGTTGCTATCATTATCATACGTTGGGGAAAGTGTTAGTGAACGAAATGATAGTGATACGAACTTGAATGATTACATTATTGTAAGAGGTTAGCTTTCAAGTTGTGTGTCTTTTTTATGTTCTATTTGTTCCTTGTTTTTCAGGATGTTTTCTTCATTTTTGGGTGAATTTTCTTGGGTAGAATTTATTTATATGAACGATGTTGGAATAGAGCGGTATACCGAAGTTACAGGTAGTTCTTGTGCAGGGAAGAGTACATGTTTTGAAAACGTACAGAATTACATAACAGGTGGCGAGATCTCTGGATGCTTTTTGCCCTCAGCCGTTATTCGTGGTGTGTTTTTTGTGCTTGGCTTCTTCTACTTGATCATACGCCCTGCGAAGTTATTCTGGATTATCCGCCAGTGTAGAGACATTCATATGTCTTTTTTACATAAAGTTAGTGCGGTGAGGAATGCCATTGAAAAGTTTGGTTGTTATTTGCTGTTTCGCAACCGGGCTGTTGTTGTAGACGAAGGTATTTCTCATATACCCTTTGTTTTTCAATTTAGTGCAGACCAAATTTCAGAGTTTCTCATAGTTTTCGGAAGTGAATTACAGAAAATCAGTATCCTGCTTGTGCCAGCACCACCTGAAAAAGATTTGGTTGCGAGGCTAATTACTCGGGGGCATAAAAAAGTTACTTGCAGTGAGTCGGCAAAGAGCTTTGCACGTCTAAATATTATAGTTTCAGAAGAATATTTAAGGGCCCTGAAAAAGCAAGGGAAGTTGGATGTTAGAGTTATATAGAGCGTGTTTTGAGCGTCTTGAAGCTGCGGTTGTCTGTTATGCCTCATGGAAGAATAACCATGAACTCGTCGGTGCGTTACAGGGAAACAGTGATATAGACTTACTTGTGTCAAAACAAGATCGGCGAAAATTCGAGCAGATTCTTTTAGATAATGATTTTGTTGAAGCGGGTAACCCGTGGCTTATTTACCCTGAAATAAAACACTATTACGGGTTAGATCATTTTTCAGGAAAAATTTGTCACTTACATGTGTACTATGATCTTGTGACAGGGACGAGTCATGGAAAAGAATATTGCTTTAACTTTTGTGACGAAGCATTAGCATCCCGTTTCGTTAATTCTTATGGAATTTATGAAGTTGGAATTGAAGAACAGGCATTAATCTATGTATTACGCCATGTAGTGAAAAAAAGCTCTTTTTTAGGGGCCCTTTTGTATCAAAAGGAACGTTCAGACTACAACGCAGAACGACAGTATCTTATGAAAAACTACAACAAAGAAAACTCTGTTTTTCGTTTAGGATGTAGTTCAAACCAGCTGTTTTCATTATCTACCAAGTTTTTTACAGATTTCTTTTTTTGTTGGAGAAGAAAAAGGGCATTGAAATGGTGCCTGCGAAGCTCATCGCTTTCTTTGCTTGTTGATGGAGGAAAGCGATTTGGATATCGAGTCGTGAATAAATTATTTCTTAAGCAGAAAAAGAAAGCACATGGGATAGCTGTTGCGGTCACAGGCATTGATGGTGCTGGAAAATCGACTCTTTTGAAAAATCTTCATAATTTTTTTGCAACAACCTTTAGGACAAAGCAATATCATTTTGGACGCCCTACATTTACTTTGCTCACATTCCCTATACGGGTTGCTTTACGGTTACGAAATTTAAAAAGAAATAATGGTGGGTGCTCTCTTTCTGCTCAAAGTACCCCAGATAAGATCTCGATTGTATACGCATTACGATACCTTGTCTTAGCATATGAACGTGCCGCGCTTATGCGTAAAGTTCAGCAAGATGTGATGAACGGAAATATTGTTCTTATTGATCGATGCCACTCTTTTGAAGTTGGAAGGATGGACTCACCTCGCGTTGCTCAAAAAGCATGTAACTCTTCTTTGGTTAATTTTATAGGAGCTTGTGAGACGGCGCTTTACAAGAACATGCCTAAAGTTGATTTGGCAATAGCACTTAGTGGTAGCTTAGAAACATTTATACTACGCAATCAATTACGCGAGAAAATAGGTAAAGAAAGCGACGAAGAGATTGAAGCTCGATATCATCAGAATTGTAGCTTTGTTCCGGCAGCTCAAAATGTTTCTGAAGTTAGTGCCGAAATGCCATCTGAGGATGTATGTGAGGCAGCCAAAAAGATTATTTGGAAATTTCTATAATGAAGAAAGTTATGATTGTTGGAGGGGAGGATTTAAGTCTTCGTCTTCCTTACATGCAGCAGCTAGTAGAGAGTAATTTTTCTATTACTGCTGTTGGTAGCCAGGATGAAAAAGCATTTGTTGCATCAGGTATCCCATATATTAAGTATGCATTAAATAGATGGGTTAATCCGTTGGATGATCTGAAAACGATATTTCAGTTACGAAAAATTATTATTCAAGTTCAGCCTGATATCGTCCACGGTTTTGATACGAAACCCGCGTTATATAGTCTTTGTGCATCCATGTTTTTGCCAGTTAAGGCTGGACGAACAATAAATGGAACAGGGCAAATTTTTTCAGAAGCATCGTTTAAAAATAAAATTTTGCGGTATGTTTTTTGGTTGTTACAAACTATTTTTTCTTGGAAATCTGCATTTACTATCTTCCAAAATAGTTATGATAAAGCAATGTTTGAGGCTGTGCCGACGATAAATAATTCTCAAAATTTTTTGATACAGGGTTCTGGTATTGATTGTAATTCTCTTCCAGTAAAGAAGGATTATAAATCCAATATTAAACAAATAATTCTTGTTTCTAGAATGTTAAAAAATAAAGGCATTTATGAGTTTCTTCAGGCCGCAAGATCAATTAAGAAAAAGTATAAGAATTGTCGCTTTTTGCTTATTGGCCCCTTAAGTACGGAAGGGGAATATGCTGTACCAATTAAAGATATAGAATCATATAGTGCTGATGTTGAGTATTTAGGACAACGTTCTGATGTGAAAAACATTATGTTTCTAAGTGATTTGATGGTGCTTCCGACCTCTTATAGGGAGGGGGTTCCACGTGTATTGCTGGAGGCTGGCGGGATTGGGTTACCATTATTGACGACAGACATGCCTGGTTGTTCAGACTTAGTTACTAATGGTGAAAATGGTTGGTTAGTCGCTCCTCAACGTGTTGATGAGTTGACTGAGAGTCTTGAATCGTTTCTAACCACAAGTTCTGAAGAATTAAAGCGTATGGGACAAGTTAATGTGGCCCTAGTCCGTGACAAATATTCGATGGAAGTAGTGTTGGCTAAAAGTATCGCAGTCTATTCATCTTTATTTTAACTTATTGTTTTTTGTAATTTGTCTATACAAAGGACAAGAGGTCTTATGACTTTTATTCCATATTCTCGGCCTGTTATTGATGAACAAGAAATACAGGAAGTCGTTGATACATTGCGTTCAGGTTGGCTTACTACTGGGCCTAAAGTTGCTAAGTTTGAAAAAGATTTTGCAAAGGTTATTGGCTGTGAGCATGCTCTTGCTGTAAATTCTGCCACAGCTGGTTTGCATCTAGCTCTGGAGGCTTTAGGTATCGGTGGTGGTGATAAAGTTATTACCACGGTTCATACCTTTACAGCCAGTGCAGAGGTTATACGGTATCTTGGTGGCGAGCCTGTTTTTGCAGACATTAATCCTGATACTTTTTGTATTGATCCAGATCATGTCGAGCGACTCCTGAAGAGCCATGGTAATATTAAGTGTATTATACCTGTTCATTATGGTGGGCAAGCTGCTGATATGACAGCAATTATGGCACTTGCTAAAAAATACAACGTACGTGTTTTAGAAGATGCGGCTCACGCGTTACCATGTACCCATAAGGGGCAACTTATTGGTACTATTGGTGATGTAACGGTATTTAGTTTTTACGCGAATAAAACTATTACCACCGGTGAAGGTGGTATGGTTGCGACGAATGATGCCGCGTTTGCTAGTCGTATTAAGGTAATGCGACTTCATGGTATTAATCGCGACGCATTTGATCGTTTTACTAGTAAAACACCTAGTTGGTATTATGAGGTTGTCGCTCCAGGGTATAAATACAACATGATGGATATTTGCGGCGCTCTGGGGATTCATCAACTTCAAAAAGCATACGTTTTTCAGAAGAAAAGAGCTTATATAGCAGATTGTTATGCAGAAGCTTTTGCAGCTCTGCCTGTAGAAGTTCCAACTGTCATAAATTCAGAAGATTACCATGCATGGCATATTTATTCTCTTCGTTTGAAGTTAGAAGAGATTACGATTTCGCGAGATCGTTTTATTGAAGAATTGGCTAAGGAAGGGGTTGGTACTTCTGTTCATTACATTCCATTGCACAGAATGCCTTATTGGCGTGACACATATCAATTGAAAGATGACTTTTTTCCACACTCGACGGCTGTATTTGAACGTATTGTGAGCCTGCCAAACTTTGCTTCCATGACAGATGAAGACATCAATTTTGTTATTCGTGCGGTGCGAAATGTATTGGATGCGTATAAAAAATGATGAAACGATTATTTGATATTTTGTTTTCGCTCGGAGGGCTTGTTGCATTGTCTCCAATCCTTTTCATAGTTTCAGCCATAATCAAGATGACTAGCCCTGGTCCTGTATTTTTTTGTCAGACTAGAGTTGGCATTAAGGGAATCCCGTTTAGTATTTATAAGTTCCGAACAATGATTCCCAAAGCGGAACAGCATGGATTAAAAATTACTGTGGGGTGTGATCCACGTATTACACGTGTCGGTGCTTTTTTGCGTAAAACAAAGCTGGATGAGTTTCCACAACTCGTAAATGTTTTTATGGGAGATATGAGCATTGTTGGGCCACGCCCTGAAGTTCAAGAATTTATTAATGAATATCCAAAAGATGTGAGCGACAAAATTCTTTCTGTACGCCCTGGTATCACAGATCTCGCATCTATTGAATTATCTGATGAAGCTAGTTTGTTGGAAGGGAAAGCGGATCCGCGGCAAACTTATATTGATGAAATAATGCCTATAAAAGCAAAGTATTACTTGAGTTATGTGGCTCACAATTCATTCTGCAATGATCTTTTTATTATTTGGGCAACAATAAAGAAGGTTATTAGACAGGCATTGGTATAATCATGTCGGTTACCGTCTGCCTCTCTTGTGTTTGTTGCTTGAGATAGTTGCATGGCTTATTAAGCAAGAATGTTGCAATCGCCTAGCATAAAAATACGACCATGTATTGATTATGAACTCGCGATGGTTCGGTTGGCTCCATTTTAAGGACGAAAGTATATGTTACCCCAAGTTACTATTAAGCTTTTAGCGTTAACTCGATTTCAAAAAAAAGTTTTAATGCTGTTGATTGACTTAATGTTGATCCCAATTGCCCTATGGGGCGCGATGGGGCTGCGTTTTGGTGAACTTTGGCCGTCTTCTATTGAAGACTTGCCTCTTGCAATTGGGTTGGTAACAATTGGGAGCTTAGTAATTTTCATTTGGTTGGGACTATATCGAGCCGTAGTTCACTTTATGGGAATCAATGCAATTCGAACAATTCTACTTGGCGTATCTTGTTCAAGTTTTTTTCTATTGTTAGTAGTATTTATTTTTCGAATTGAGGCATTGCCTCGCTCTGTACCTTTTATTTATGCGCTATTGTTGTTTGTCTTGGTTGGTGGAAGCCGATGGGCTGTGCGTAGCCTTTATCAACACTTGCGTTTTAAACAAAATGCTAAAGAGCCAGTGATCATTTATGGTGCTGGAGAGGCTGGAGTTCAGTTAGCGAAAAGCTTAATAGCTGGTGAAGATTTTTTTCCGTGTGCATTTTTGGATGATAATAAGGTTCTTCAAGGGTGTATCGTTCATGGGATAAAAGTCTATGGACTTGATAAGCTGTCACAGGCGATAGCCTTAACAGGAGCCTCCCGAGTATTGCTTGCAGCACCGAGTTCGACTCAAGCTCAGCGTCGTATAATGCTAGACAAGCTTGATGGATATCCTTTGCGTGTACAATCAATTCCACCGTTAGAAGCAATAGTTTCTGGAAAGGCCTTATTAGAGCAGCTTGAGGATATTGACGTTGAAGATTTACTAGGCCGTGATTCTGTTGCTCCAAGAGAACAACTTTTTTCAGCGTGTATTAAAAACAAAAATGTATTGGTCACTGGAGCTGGTGGGTCTATCGGTTCGGAATTATGCCGCCAGATTCTTTGTGCAGAGCCCACGACATTAGTGTTATATGAATTGACTGAACTGGCTTTATATACAATTGATCAAGAACTTCGGGGTGCTTTAAAAGAACTAAATTGTTCCGACGTAATGATAATACCATTATTAGGCTCAGTTTGCGATCGTGGGCGCCTTGATGAGTTATTTGCACTTTATGATATTCAGACGGTATATCATGCCGCAGCGTATAAACATGTTCCACTAGTAGAGGGCAATATTTTTCAGGGAATCAAAAATAATGTTTTTGGCACTAAGACGCTTGCAGAGGCTGCTCAATGTGCCGGAGTTAGAAATTTTGTTTTGATATCTACTGATAAAGCGGTTCGCCCGACAAACGTAATGGGGGCAACAAAACGTGCCGCAGAGCTTGTGCTGCAAGCAATGGCTGAAAAAGACTCTTGTACTGTGTTCAGTATGGTTCGATTTGGGAACGTGCTTGGGTCTTCTGGTTCTGTTGTGCCACTTTTCCGTAAGCAGATTGCTAGTGGTGGGCCAATTACCGTCACTCATGAAGATATCACTCGATATTTTATGACTATTCCTGAAGCTGCCCAGCTGGTAATTCAAGCCGGTGCATTAGGAACAGGTGGTGATGTTTTCGTTTTGGATATGGGGGACTCTGTTAAGATCATTGATATGGCGCGCAGAATGATTTTACTTTCTGGTAAAACAGTTAAAGACACAGATCATCCTAACGGTGATGTAGCAATTTCTGTTGTTGGTCTTAGACCTGGTGAAAAGTTGTACGAGGAGTTGCTTGTTGGGGATAATGTTCAGTCAACTGAACATCCTAAAATTAAACAAGCCCATGAAAGCTATATCTCTTTAGAAACATTAGTGGAAAAACTTTTGTTGTTTAAATCTCTTGAAGTTAAGAATGATTGTGCTGCTGCGCGTGCATTACTTCAGGCTATCGTAGTAGGCTTTAATCCGAGTTCCCCTATCGTTGATTACCTTAATCGGCCTGTTAATCAAGTAGCATCATAAGGTTGCATTCCTGCTATAGCCTTGCAGGCAACATGTTAAGGCAAAAAAATTGGCGAATGAGATGTTCTGGCAGGTGTAATTCATGTGTAATTTTACTTATTTTCATGTTACCAACACGAGTGGTGTCTTCTCTTTGATGTAAAAGAACTTCAGGCTCTTACACGAAAGTGTAAGAGCTTTTTTATGAATCACTTTTAATTTCGTAAATGTCTTTGATTATAGATTGGTAAATTAAGGGAGAACCCTTGCGAATACTACTGTAGTTATCTGTAACTATAGCGAGGATAGTAGCTGACCCTCAACTTGTTGGTTTAGGGTGGACTCCCAATTAAGTCAGCAAGATTGAGATAATTATTAGCTCAGATGTGACGATAAATATTTGTTAGTTATAGTATTATTAGAAAATATTACGTAGTATGCCCTAGCAGTACTATAGGGTGGCTTCATTGAGATGGTTGCTTACTGTTAGTAAGTGTTGCCTACAGTGTTTAAATTGTTTGTATTTATTATGATTGTGAGGGCTTATGCTTGTTCCAATTATCATGGCCGGAGGATCCGGTACTCGATTATGGCCATTATCCCGTTCATTATATCCTAAACAATTTCTTCCGCTAACGAGTGATTCTTCCATGTTGCAGGAAACGGTACACCGTCTCTCTGGATTGAAGACATCATTTCCGGTGGTTATTTGTAACGAAGAACATCGTTTTATCGTCGCAGAACAACTTCGTAATGATTCTACACTTGGCAAAATCATCTTAGAGCCGGAAGGGCGCAATACAGCACCAGCGATTGCGATAGCTGCCCACCTTGTTTCTCAAGGTGAAGATCCTACGTTACTTGTGCTTGCTGCTGATCACGTAATTGCAGATTCAGAATCATTTATCACCGCTGTTAAGAATGCGCTTCCTCTTGCAGAATCAGGAAAGCTTGTAACATTTGGTATTGTGCCTACATCTGCTCACACAGGGTACGGATACATAAAACGTGGTGAAGAGATAGGAACTGGATTTTCTGTCGAACAATTTGTGGAAAAACCTAATGTTACTGTCGCAGAAGAGTATCTTGCTTCGAATGAATACTACTGGAACAGCGGTATGTTTCTATTTAAGGCAAGTCGATATCTGGATGAATTGAGAAAGCATAGAGCGGATATAGCAGACGCCTGTGAAGCTGCGACTGAAAATGTTGTTAGAGATCTTGATTTTATCCGACTAGATGAAGAGGCATTTCGTGCTTGTCCTGAAGAGTCTATTGATTATGCCGTAATGGAGCAAACTGAGGATGCAGTGGTTATTCCTTTAGATGCTGGATGGAACGACATCGGCTCGTGGTCTGCAATGTGGGATGTTGCGGACAAGGATAACGATGGAAATGCTTCTGCAGGAGATGTTCTGCATCATAATTCTAAGAATTGTTTTGTTCACAGTGATGGCCGATTCGTAGCGACTGTTGGACTTGAAGACGTAGTTGTTGTTGATACGAAAGATGCATTGCTTGTTGCTGCGAAAGATTCAGTTCAGGATGTTAAGGCAGTTGTTTCAGAGCTAAAAAAAGCAGGCCGCAGTGAATTTAAAACGCATAGAGAAGTATTCCGCCCTTGGGGAAAATATGATTCTGTGGACTTTGGTTCCCGCTACCAAGTGAAGCGCATCACTGTGAATCCAAAAGCCAAGTTAAGTGTCCAAATGCACCATCATAGAGCAGAGCATTGGGTTGTAGTTTCTGGTACAGCTAAAGTTACTAACGGTGATGAGACTTTTCTTGTTTCAGAAAATGAATCAACTTACATACCTGTTGGTGTGATACATGCTCTGGAGAATCCTGGAAAGGTGCCATTAGAACTTATTGAAGTTCAATCAGGTGGCTATCTGGGAGAAGATGATATTGTGCGTTTTGAAGACAACTATGGGCGGTGCAATGAAGCATCTTAGTTGTTTTAAAGCGTATGATGTTCGTGGAAAACTTGGCTCTGAACTCACAGATGAAATTGCATATCGCATTGGTCGTTCTTTCGGCCAGTTTGTATATGAAAATGAAACAACTCGAGCTGTTGTCGGTTGTGACCCTCGTCTGTCTTCGGAGTCATTAAAGCAAGCTGCTACAAATGGTTTGCGCGATGCTGGTGTTTCTGTTTTGGACATTGGCCTGACAGGAACAGAAGAAATTTATTTTGCAACAAAGCATCTTGGGGTAGCTGGCGGTCTTGAAATTACGGCTTCGCATAACCCCATTGATTATAACGGAATGAAGTTTGTTTTGGCTGACAGCAAACCCATAACTCGTTCAAATGGTCTGGACGAAGTGCAGCGAGTTGCTGAAGAGCAGGATTTTTCACCTGTTTCTCCAGAACTGCGTGGTGAGTTCCACACGATATCCATCCTCAGTGATTACGTGGATCATTTGCTGAGTTATGTTGTTTTGGATGAACTGAAGCCTCTTAAGCTTGTTGTTAACGCAGGTAATGGAGCCGCTGGGCATGTTATTGATGCTATTGAAGAAATATTTTCTCAGCGCAATATTCCCGTGGAATTCATTAAAGTCCATCATGAACCGGATGGCACATTTCCCAATGGTATTCCTAATCCGCTCATATCTGAACGCCGTAAGGATACTGCCGATGCAGTAATTGCCCACACTGCTGATCTTGGCATTGCGTGGGACGGAGATTTTGACCGTTGTTTCTTCTTTGATCACACTGGTCAGTTTATTGAAGGGTATTACATTGTAGGGATGCTTGCAGAGGCTTTTTTGCAAAAAGAGTCTGGGGCAAAAATTATCCACGATCCCCGTTTAACATGGAATACCGTTGAAGTTGTTCAGGCCGCCGGAGGTATCCCTGTACAGTCTAAGACTGGGCATGCGTTTATTAAAGAACGTATGCGTGAAGAGGATGCTGTGTACGGTGGTGAAATGAGTGCTCATCATTATTTTCGGGACTTTGCTTACTGTGACAGCGGAATGATTCCTTGGTTGCTCGTAATTGGGCTTTTGAGCCAGAAAGGAACTACTCTTAAGCAGGAAGTTGAAGACAGAATTCGAGCATATCCTTCGTCTGGCGAAATCAATTTGAAATTGGAAAATCCTGCAGAGGCAATTGAGTGTGTACGGCTTACGTATAACCAGATTGCGAGAGATTTTGATGCAACTGATGGCGTCAGTATGGAATTTGATGCATGGCGCTTTAATTTGCGTTCTTCTAATACAGAGCCTGTAGTTCGCTTGAATGTCGAATCAAAAGGTAATGAGCTGTTGATGCAGCAAAAAACGGAAGAATTGTTGAGCTTACTTCAATCAGTATAATACCGTGTTTGGTATGCTGCTGAAGATGTGTGTTAGGTGTAAATTTTTATGGTTTCTATGTAGTTAACTTGGTTTGTACTTTGTGGAAGCTCTGTAGATAAAGGCACAAACTTTTTTGTATCTAGTTACACAGTCCTTCCCGCAGACGATAGGTGCAAATCCCCTTAAAAAACGCCAAGCAAAAAAAGCTCTTACATGAAAGTGTAAGANCTTTTTTTGCTTGGCGTCTTTTTTTTGATCGCTTTGGAATTGTTTATCTATTTAGTGTCGAGATATTAAATGCTTATTATTAAGTGCGTTGCTGTGAATGATGCTTTTATATGCTGACGAAGTGAAAAGGGTGTACTGATGTGAAAGCAGTTTGACAATGTGTTGTCAAATTGGCAGTATGTTGTCATGAGCGAAGTACAACACAAATCTCGAACTTCTTCTGCAGAGGCATTTACTCAGTTAATTCTGGAAGTTTTTCAACTGAATGGAAGGTTGCTTGCTGCAGGTGATCAATTAACAAAAGGGTTAGGGCTATCAAGTGCGCTTTGGCAGGTGCTTGGTGCCATTGATGATGAGGCGTTACCTGTGTCTCAAATTGCGAGAAATATGGGGTTAACCAGACAGGGTGTGCTGAGAACAGCCAACGCATTGGAGAAAAAAGGATTTGTCGAATATCAGGATAACCCTAATCATCAACGCGCAAAACTTGTTGTTTTGACAGACAACGGGCGTGAGTCGCTTGATAAAGTATCTGCGTTACAAATTGAATGGGCTAACAAAATTGCTGATGGAATAGGTGAGGATGACCTTAACGCTGCGATACGAACAATCCATGGATTGTATGAAAGGTTATAGCGGCAGATAGATTCAGGAGAATGCTATGAGTGAACATACGCTGGAAACGTTTCTTTCTACTTTGGGGCTTGATGAAGAACCAATGGGGATTTTTTTTACAGACGAAGAACCGTCTGAAGGTTTTTCCCCGAAACCTAATGAATTACCCACCCGTGAAAAAGAGATAGAAAACAAGATAAATTGGCCAGAGCTCTTCGGATCTTTCTCTTGTGTCATCGGAAATATTTGGCGTGCGAGAAAAAAGCAAAGCGTTGCGTATTTTTCCAGTGAACAGTTTGGATGTGCAGGTGGTGCATTTTGGCTCGGATTTTTGAACCCGCAGACAGAAACTATTATCAACTATGTTTCAACGGGCAGTCCAAATTTGGGTGACTGTGAGCGGTACTGTGATTCGCCTGACGCACTCAGAAAAATTTTTGAATATGTTGATCCACAACCCGTGATAAAAAAGTATTGTGTAATTAAGCCCGTCAGCCAGTTTGCAGAAAACGAGACTCCTGAATTGGTAACTTTTTTTGCACGTCCGGAAAGCTTAAGTGGTTTGCATCAATTGGCAGTATTCGTGACCAATGATCCAGAAGTTGTTGCATCCCCTTGGGGGGCAGCATGCGGAAGCCTTGTTGCTTGGCCACGGCACTATGCATCAAAGGGGCAGAAGAGGGCTGTGCTTGGTGGCTGGGACCCTTCTGCTAGAAAATTTTTTAAAACAGATGAGCTGTCGTTTACCGTTCCTTTTTCGATGTTCAGTGATATGGTGAGTCGTTACAATGAATCTTTCCTAACTACAAAAACCTGGCAAACCGTTCAAAAAAAAATAGAGCGTAGTAATAAGGTGTGGAGTAGTAAGTAACTATTTGAATAATGGAGGATGGATATGCTTAGTTTCAAAGAACTGAATGACAATATTAGCCTGCGCGATCAAATTAGTTCAAGTGAGGAAGGCCCAGTTGTTCTGATCAATGTGTTTACGGTGGATCCTGAAGATGAAGAAGCACTCGTTGCAGCATGGGCTCACGATGCTACTTATATGAAAAAACAGGCTGGATACATTTCCACTCAGCTGCATAAAGGCATTGCCGGAAGTCCAACTTATGTAAACTATGCCATTTGGGAAAACGTCGAATCTTTCCGAAATGCCTTCAGTAATCCCGAATTTCAATCCAGACTCGAAGGGTATCCAAAGAGTGCTGTGACATCTCCCCATCTGTTCAAAAAACTTGCCGTCGCAGGGCACTGCGTAGCGTAATGCACTGTAGAAAAAACTTTTACACCGAAATGTAAGAGTTTTTTTATTATCGCAGGTCTTCTAGCTAGTACGTGTATTTTGTGATGAGGGCTACTCGCCATGAATCTCTTATGTTTGAGATTCCCCAAGTGTCTTCATCAAGGTCTAAATGGATGTAGGCAATGGAGGGGCTGATGCTTAGCTGGTCGTAGAGCTTGATGGTTGCTTCATAATCTACTTCAAGTGCAAAATCTTTATCGGTTAAGTATTTTGCAATGTTTGATGAGGGGGTATCTAAATGTCCATTCTTTACGATGCTTGCATCGTTTGTTCCCCACATTCCGAGTACCCGTAGTTGCTGTGTCATCCAGCTGATATATGTAATATCATCTAATACAATTCCGGCGCCAATTTTGCCTGTTGCATCAGCAATACGTACGCCGGTCTCATTAGCATGGGTGTCATCAAATCCGTATGTGCTGATAAGCCACGAAGCCGTGACAAAAGGCATACGGCCTGAACCGTTCTTATAGGCGTTGCTGCCGTCACCGGAGCCCCACCAGCCTGTGAGGGCCGGTGTTATATTGTCCAAGGTATAAGAAAGTTTTGCAGCTGTGAACCAACCACTACGCGCGGCAGCCTTATTGGCATCAAGTCTCCCGTAAATTCCGTCAAAAAGTAACTTGAAATCAGTGTCCAAATTTGCAGTTAAAGCCAACCCTGCCCAAAAAACCTTCGCATTTTCTGTTCGTTCAACATTTACGAAACTATTATCGAGACCAAGTGAAGGGCCAATGACATACGTGAAATTGGGACGGCCAAACTTTACGTTTTCGCCAAGGGCTGTATACGCAAAGTATGTGTTGAAATTCATATTTTCCGGGGCAAAGTAGAGAGAAAGAAGGAACATATCCATTTTGTTGTGTGACGAAACTGACAGATCGTCAGTAGTGTCTACATCAAAGGGACGAAGCCAGCTCAAAGCAGCGCTGAATTTTTCGGAATGAGCGTAGGATGCAACAATGCCGGCAACATCATCATCCAAAATAACGGACCCTGCAACAGCACCTGGATAGGTTAGTCCTATCAGTCCAGCATTTATAGATAATGGAAAGTAAGGGACGTCAATGTGTAAAAATAGACGCTTGGTCAATACTCCCACGCCGTCTGTACTAATATCTCCTCCGGCATATCGACCGGAGTTGTTGTCTGGATATTGTCCCCATCTGTGGTTGATTTCAAAGTAGGCGACGCCTGAAAGCATTTCGGTAGCAAGAATTTCTATCTGGGATCTAAATCGTTGTTGTACTGTGAAGCCGTTTGTTTCGTCATCTTCTTGAAAATTTTTATGTTCTAGAAGTTGCGTAACATTCCATAATGATCCCCTAGCGTTGATTTCTACGGCAGCAACTGGCGTTATGACTAAGGTGCTCAGTAGTAATAGAGTAAAAAGACAAAGTAAGTTTTTCATACGCCTCCTGTGCCAAAAAATCGTTTGCACAGAAGATAGCTCGCTGAGTTTTTAGGATGAATTATTTTCCGTATAGCGTGTTGTATCTGTGTGTTGCGACGTGTTTGAATGAACACGTGAATAGGCGATTGCCCAAAGATGTGTGTGAATGATTCGTGTGGTGCTTTGAACAAAAAAAGTACGTGACGGGGAAAATTCGTGAGCAGGCTTTTGCTTTTGGAAGGAAGTACTGTGCAGTATTTAGAGGAGAAGTTTTGTGAGTAAGTGTTTACTCGTTCGGAAGGAGGGCAGGATAGTGTTCGGTGGCGATTGTGCTTTTAGGGGTTATGAAGCTTTTGTGCCTTCACGGCTTGTTGTGTCGATAATATTTAAGCAATGCTGGCGGATTAGCTCGTGCCTTTTTTCTTGGGTGATTCGTTTGTTTTTGTACATATGGCTGTCAGCGTTAGAAGCCAGTGTGCAAAGTTCATCAGGGAACATCGCTGTGGATACGCCGAAGGAAACAAATGGCGAGCCATCAATACTGTTTTGCTCTTCAACTTTGCTCTTTAAACGAAACAATGCTTCATTGGCGTTGTTATATCCTGTGTTCGGAAGCAGTATGACAAATTCATCTCCGCCGATGCGGTATATACTGTCACGGTCACGAGTGTACGTGGCGAGCATTGAAGAGATTTTCCGCAAGTATTCATCACCAAATGTATGTCCAAGTAGATCGTTAACGATTTTAAGCCCGTCTGCATCAACATATATAAGACTTACAGGGTAATCTTCAGGCGTTATGGTTTTGAGTTTTTGTTCGAAAGAATAACGACTGTAGACTGCGGTCAGTGTGTCTTTTTTTAACGTTTTAATGAGTTTTTCTTTCGCGTTTTGCAATTCGTTAATGTCTATATGAACCCCAGTAACTCGGCGTGCTTTGCCTTCAGCAGTCCTGCTGGTTACGACTCCTTTTCCAAGAATCCATATCCAGAATTCCTTTTTATGAAGAAAGCGGTAAACGCATTCGAAGCTGTCACCATGCTCGGGGCTATTAATAATTTTTAATTGCATGGAAACGGTGTTTTCGTAGTCATCAGGATGAACCCGTGATGCCCATGAGTCTGCTGTGGGTGGGAACTCATCTTCAGTATAGCCCCCCATAGCAATGTACTTATGGCTATAGTAAACATGGTTTGTTTCTGCGTTCCAGTCCCAGATCCCGTCCTCTGCTGCTTGCAAAGCAAACTTCATGCGTTGTTGTTCATGATCGATAGCAGTGACGCGCTCGCTGTTGATATGGAATCCGCTGACCATGGTTGCCTTTTGTTCGGCATTACGATGAAGAATGTATCCATGGACTACCACAGATGAATACTTACCGTTTTTTCGGCGAATACGAAGTGGGTGTTCGTATCTGTTTCCACACTTTGCGGACTGAATGTAATTTTCTAAAAGATATTTAATAACTTCAGTGTCTTCATCGTGAATAATGTTCATCCAATCTGATATTGATGTGGGGAGTTCGCTCTCAGTGTACCCTAAGCAGGTAAGGTATGATTCGCTGAAGTACAAAGAGTCTGCTAACGGCTCCCAATACCACATTCCTGTTTCATTTTCCTGAACTGTATCTTGAGAAACTTCAAAAGGCGTGATGATAGCTTTTGTCGAAAGAGAGTTTTGCATAATAAACCTTGTAAAAGAAGAAACTGGTATTCTCAACCTATTGCTATTTAAGTTAATTCTTGCACAAACTATTAAGCGAAATTTTGAGTATGACGAAACTGTCGCTCTGGTTGCGTAGATTTCTTTGCGAAAAATGTTGCACCAGAACAAGACAACAAGATCTTTTTCTTCTTCTAAAAGCTCCCGTACAAAGTGTAGGAGTTTTTACTTTCTAAGAATGAAGCATGGAGAGGCGCTTGATTCTGTCTTTTGGCTGAGATCTTTTTGACAGTACGTATAGGTAATGACGTTATAAATATGTGCAGGTTATGGTTTGATGTATGCATAACCTTTGCGCTGGAGGTCAATTATTTCCAGTAGTCCGGCTGGAATAATTTTTCCTGATGGTAATAGCCACTCCGGTTTAAGTTGGAAATGGTTCATAGCATTTTGACAAACTTTTATTTCTAAACCAAGATCTGCAAGTTCAGTTAATTTTTGAGCATGGGGATCATCTTTTCCTAATAATTTGATACCGGGGCCATTTACCACAAGACAAGCAGTGAATTTTTTCCCTGAAAGCTCTTCAAAATAATTTTTTATGTTGCTGATTGTAACATCCAATTCTTCATTGCCTTTATCAAAATGGAAAATCACATCATAATGCATTGGAATTTCTCTTTTGTGTGCGTTATTCCTTTTTCTAGTATGGTAAAAAAGATAACTTGCTTCAGAGTTAGAATGAAGAATTTGATTTATAAGAGTGTCATGAAACTGCATACGGGTGAAGCCCCTGCGAATGAAGTAGACTCCAAGAGTTAACATGAGCACACTACCAGCACCGAGAATGGTAAACACAATTCCTTCTAAGTTGCTGGTTACTCGGGATGCCATAAGAAGAATAAAAGAGATGATTGTCATGGAAAAGGCGCAAAGAGCAATGCCGGAACGTAATGTGGTATGTGCAGTGCGCTTTTCTGCCAGAAGCAGCATTAGCTTTTGAAAATCTGTTTGTGATATTTTTTTGTCACTCATTGGATATGGTCCCCCTTGGTAATTAGAGGCGTATTGCTGTAGTCAGTTTTTCATTTTTTTGATGTTTTGTTCAAGTTGACTGGAAGTAGAAAAGGTCGGATGCGTTGTATAAGAAAGACATTCGAGCGTAGTAATGAAATTCTCATTCAACTTACGAATAAATATAGTAATATTCCTGCGTACGAAAAATGATATCTATCTTTGCCAACGCACATGAGTGGTGGGTGTTATGAACGTATGATATAGCTTTTCTGTGTAGATGATGTAAATTTTACGGTAGGGATTTTTGATGAGCGTTCTTGTTTTTTAAGCAAAAAAAAGACTCCTGCATTACGTGCAGGAGTCTTTTTAATAACATTGTATACGGAATTAACCGCAAGTTTTACAGGTAGTTTGCAGCAATAATCACAAGGCCGAAAAGGAAACTTGCAAAAACAGCAGGCTTCCGCCAACTGCTCTGAATGCCTGATTCTTACCGGCAGAGCGCATTTTCAATACCATGATGCATGGGAGGAAAATGGCAATGATAGCAAGTGCTGAGCCTGCATGGGAAAGAGCGGCAATGAAGCTGCCCGGGGCTAGCACGGATGCGGCAAGTGGTGGAAGGAATACCAGTGCGCTTGTTCCGGCGCGGCTGGTTCTGTCATTACCTCGTTTGAATGTTTCAGCAACAAGATCAAACAGACCAAGGGATACACCAAAGAAGGATGTAACAAGAGCGAGTACAGCGAAGAAAGATACTACTCGACCAATCCATGTGGAACCGCCGCTGATGAGGGCAACAAGTGCATCCACATTTGCCATGCCTGCGAGTTGCTCCGGTGAAGCACTGCCAAGCGAGAGCATTAACCAGGCAACATAGCAGAGGCCGGGAATCGTACTGCCGATTATCAGAATTTTAACCAAAGATTTTTTGCTTTCACCTACAAAGCTTACCACGCTCGGGATAGATGCATGAAAGCCGAAAGAGGTAAAGAGTACAGGAAGAGCAAAGAGCAAACCTTTTGATGTCGGGGTACCAAGTGTAAGGTTTTGCAGGTTGAGCTGCCCGCCAAGGCAAGCGAAGCTGACAACCATTGCTCCGAGCATAATAGAGAATAAGGTTTTGTTTGCAGATACAAGGGCGTTGGTGCCGATGTAGAAAATTATGGCACTGATAACAGCAAAGGCTGCGGAGCCAATGCGGGCATCTACGCTGATTACGCTGGAGATAAGGCTGCCCATGCCAGTCATGTAAGCAACCAGAAGACAGTAGGCGAGAAAAAATACACTGCCTGTGGCAACGATCTGTCCGGGGCGACCTAGAACTTCGCGTGTCATGAAGTTGAAGTTGACGCCGGGGCCAAATTCAAGGTTGATTTCAATTAGCATTAAGCCGGAATATACAGCCAGAGCCCACATTATGAGTAGAATCAGACAGCCCGTAAAGAAACCGAGACTTCCGATCACCATAGGAAGGCCAAGCATACCTGCACCAATAGCGGTACCGGCAACAATACTAATCGCACCAATGTTCTTAGAACTCATACAACTCTCCAATTTTCAATGCTGAAATAATGTTCAGCACTGAGCAGTGAGCCACCACACGCCTGCGGGGTCCCTGTTTGAACACAAGGGCATTTTGTTCATTTGCGTGTACTCAAGGCTAGTTGTCTCGTCTATTAAACAGGTCAGCGTATGTGCTGTTTTCATGGGCGAAAAAATGGAGAACTTTTATGAAAGCATAAAAGAAAATGACACCTACATACAATGCACCATGAAGTTACGTTTCGCGTGGCTGAATAATCTGACAAGGAACAGCATGAGAAATTTTGTTGTTAACCCATTCGAGATAAATGGCTAAGAAGCGCAGCCAGCATATTCCCGACTTACCCAAGGAGAATATATCTGCCGCTGCTGTTACAGCGTCGGCTCTGTAACTCATCTTCCAATGCAGCTTCCATTTTACTCATTCCTGAACGTGGAATGCCCTGCAATATACCACCGTGTTTCCATAGACTGCTGTGGCAACATGAGGGACTCTCATAGTACCACAGCAGAAATAATGGAATTAGTTCATTAACTTTTTCAAAACTGTTTCAAGGGCAGTTGCAGCTTTTTTAGTTTTGGATGTAGATACTTTCTGCACTTCATCCATAGCATTGTAGATTGTCTGGGAGACGTCTTCGAAGATTTCTCCTGCATTAAGGTTAACTTTGTTGCTCATCAGGTAGTTAAAGGCGCGTGCCATACCGCAGTTTGCAATGAAGTCAGGAATAACGCTGAAGTTATTGTCTGCATATTCTGCAGTTGCACCGTAGAAAATGTCTTCATCATGGAACGGTACGTTTGCACCACATGCAATAACTTGCAGACCATGTTCTTTCATAGTTTCAAGCTGTTCTTTGGTGACAAGGCGGGAAGCAGCACAAGGCAGGAAGATTTCTGCGCCAACGCTCCATACTTTAGCCTGAGTTTCTTCTGCAGAAAGAGCATTCTCAGCAACAAGAGTGTTGCCGGTGCGGTTCAGAAGAAGCTCGCGTATCTGTTCGACGTTTAAGCCGTCTGTTTCAACCAGGCCAGCTTCGCGATCGATGATGCCTACGATGAGTGCACCGCGGGATGCGAGGTAGTATGCTGCAGTTGCGCCTACGTTGCCCCAGCCCTGCACGATTACGCGCTTGCCTTTGAGTGGAATGTTATTGAGCTCGTGGAAATGACGAACAGACTCTGCAACGCCCCAGCCTGTGATCAGATCGGCAACAAGATAGCCGCGTGATGGTTCAGGTGAGTATGTTGCGGATGTTACAGGAAGACATACACCGCCACGGAGCTGACTGATCTGCTGGATCTTTTTCTCTTCAGTCGGCATAAAGTGGCCGTTAACAATGCCTTCTTGCGGGTGCCATAAACCGTATGCTTCTGTGTGCGGGATTACGTCTTTAATTTCACACACGTTCAAGTCACCACCGGTGCCGTAGTAGCTTTTAAGCAGTGGCATAACAGCTTTGTACCAACGATCGAGCACTTCATCTTTGCGCGGATCATTCGGGTCAAAGTTGATACCGGATTTTGCACCGCCGATATGCGGGCCGGATACGGCAAATTTGATTTCCATAGTTTTTGCGAGTGAAACTACTTCATGCTTGTTCAAGCCTTTTCTCATGCGGGTACCGCCGCCAGCAGCGCCCCCACGCAAGGAGTTAATAACAACCCATCCCTGCGCATCTGTTTCAGAGTCACTCCATTCAAAAACGATTTCCGGTGTGTTTTCTTCAAAAGCAGTTAACAGTTCTTTCATGTCTATTCTCCACAAGCTAACTAGATGTTATGTGAGTTTCTTGAACCAATGGGATATCGAGCAACAAACTGCGGTTGCAGATGCCGCTTTGAAAAAACAGAAGCCTTCTGCCGGAGCATCAGGCCCCCACAATTATGTGTTTAAGAAGACAATCGAATAGTGTCTGCGTGCAGACGCGCTTCGATGTATAAGGACAGTGCCGCAACTGCACGGTCGCATACTGGGAACACAGGTACGCCGCTTTTATTGAAAGCGTCGCGCATAGGGTCATACAAGCGCCCCCCGTCGATTACACCGACTACCGGCTTTTCACTTTCCTGCGCCATTTTGGTGAGGAGAGGGATAATACCGTTTTCTGCATCCATGGAGAAAGCAGGGATCGGGGTGTCCGCGAGGGTATGCATACTAGGGGAAAGTGGGTCCAGCCCAATTACAACGGCATCTACGCCACTGTCTTTGGACAGGATGTCTGCGATAACGGTATGGGTTTCGTCATCAGCGGATGGGTTGATGTCCAGCGGATTGTTGATGGTAACAAGGCTGGCCAGTTTTTTTGATTCGAGCACTTTGGCGATCTGGTTGTGTGATGCTTCTTCAAATGCTGCAAGTTGCATTTGATAGTCATCAGACTGAATAGAGTCGGCCATGCCTACAGCTTCAAATCCGGCACCACTCACAGCAGCGAGGCGGTTGCCCTGAATTTTTTTGCTGGCCATGTTTTCAGCCAGCAGGAATAAATCCTGAAACTCTGTAAAGGTTCGGGCTACAATTGCACCGGCCTGTCGAACGCAAGATTCGCAAACCATGTAGTCGCCAGCTAAGGAAGCCGTGTGTCCGCTGGTGGCGCTCTTGCCCTCAGGGGTTCGGCCTGCTTTGTAGAAGACTACTTCCTTTCCTGCCAGAACTGCATCACGCACTGCCGTGCAGAATTCCAATCCATCCAGATCGTTAAATCCTTCAGCATAGATAGCAATGACATCCACGTTGTCGGCATCTTTGAAGTACTTCACCATGTCGCCAAGGGTGAGGTCTGTCTGGTTGCCCATGGAAACCATGTAGGAAGGATTCAGTTCAGGGCACTGGCTGCTACGGTGGAGCATAAATGCGCCACTTTGGCTGACAAGCGCAGAGCGGTGATGCTGAACAGTGCGGTCTTTAGGAAGCTTTTCTTCCGGAATAAACCATGTGTCGTAATTACCGGGATGGGAAACAACACCCATGCAGTTTGCGCCGATAAATACAGGGCCGCCGTCTTTGGTGCCGTGCACCGCATCAATGGCAGCCATCAGGTTTTCAGCACGTTCCTTACTTTCTTCAGTTTCGCCCATGCCGCCCGGAATGAGCATGACGCTGTTAGCGGCATCAAGACGAATAACCTCATCTACAAGGTCAGGAACTTGTGCTGCAGCTACAGCAACGACAAACATGTCGAGTTTTTCAGGCAGTGCTTCCAGATTTGGAAAGCATTTTACGCCTTCAATTTCGTCTACGCCGTCACGCAGGATGTACACATCTTCTTTCGCAAATCCTTCTGCCAGAATGTTGTCGAGGATGATGCGGCCAAAGTTTTTGCGCTTGATAGATGCGCCAATGAGTCCGATTTTTTTCGGATGCAATAAATTGTGGATTTTAGCGATAGGGCGGCTGTTTTCACGAGCCTTCGGCAGGGAGAAACGGCACATGCCGTCAAGTGGAACCATCAGGTAGTCTGTGAAAGCGTATGGGTTGATTTCCATTTCTTCGATAACAAACTCTGCCTCGGGGTTGGAGGAAGAATATTTGCGACCCATTTCGATGAAGGAAGAGAAGCATTCCATGAGCTGTTCATCCGTAACCACTCTACGCTGCCCGCGAGTAAGGCCAGCAAGCTTTTGGTAAGAGATGGTTTTGCGGAATTGGGCAAAGAAGCTTTCACCGTCAATCAGTTCACAGGACGCTGCTACGATTGCCTGTCCTTTTCTAAAACGCTTTGCGTACAGTTCTGTGTCTGTTCCGCCGAGTCCTGCGCTGAGAATCATACCGAATTCACGAGTATTGCGCAGACCCACAATGAGTTCGTTGCCGAATGCGCCGGAATCCGGCGGCATAAACTGCACCATGAGCACGCCTTTCAGGTCGCGGCGAATGGCGGTGAGGAGCGCGTCTCCTGTGAGCCCTTTGTATTCCTCTGCCGCATGGGACGGATCAAGGTTGATCATGGTCGCATAGTTTTCCGGTACTTCGTAGAGCATACGGCGAACCGCGGAACGGATGCGATCAGGATTTTTTTCGACGACGCGTACTCCGCCGACTTCAGTCTTATGAATGATAGTCGGAGAGACAATTTTTATGACAACTTTTTCACCCGGCATAGAGTTCAGTGCTTCGTCAGAAACCTTTGCTCCTTGAGGGATGAGGATAGATTTAGGCGGTGTTTCTGCACCTGATCGTGAGAGCAGGTTGTATACTTCGTATTCAAAAAGATAATCACGCTTTTCGTCCTGTGCGGCTTTGAACAGGTCGCTTATGGCGTCAAAATCTATGGAGACGTCTGTTTGTACTTCCATGGTGTGTTTTCCTTCCCGTCTATTTTCTCAAGTGGTCACGCAGTGATGTATAAAAAAGTACCCAGTAAGAAGCCGATGTCCGGCTTCTTACTGGGAATGATATTTAGAACAATGCGCGTCCTGCGCTGAAGGCAGCATGGTTAGCTGTCCAGATGGCAGGTTTAGGGCTTACATTTTTCAGTGCCTGCAACCATAGTTCAGCAGGGAACTCGTTGAACGGAGCGAGCGTGCTGAGCGCGCCGATCATTACAACGTTTGCGATTCGTCCGCTTGGGTCACCAAGGGCGAATGCCTGTTCCAGAACATCAATTTCAACAACATTGTAGTTGGCAAGGGTGTCCATAATTTGCTTATGAGCAGGGTAGGCTTCTTCTGCTACACCGTATGGAAGCACGTGTGTTTTTGCTAACAGCACTGTTCCGCCCGGTCTGAGCATATCCACAAAACCCTGACGCAGTATTTCGCTTTGTTCCATGCTGACAAGACAGTCGGCAGTACCCGGTAAGAGAACTGGTGAACAGACGTTACCGCAGCTGAAGGTAGAAATAACAGGGCCGCCCATTTGAGCCATGCCGTGAGTTTCACCTTTAACAATGTTGGTATCTCCGTAGCCTGCAAGGAATGCCAGCTGTGTGAGAACGCGACCGAAGAAGAGGTTGCCCTGACCACCGACACCGCGGATTGCTAACGCGACTCTTTCCGGCAGAGTAAATGAACCGGCATCCGGTGCGGTGATTGTTTCAGGAGCTTCTGGAAGTGTTACGCGATCAGCGGCACTTTTTTCGGAAGGTTCTGCAATGGTAATCGCATTAACAGGACACATCTGCGCACATGCAGCGGACTGGCTTACACAACCGGTACACATGTTGTTAAATGATGGAAGCCCGTCTTTGTCTGCCTGAATACCCGGACAGATCTGACAGAGTCCACAGCGTTTACAGATGTCTGCATCCACAGTCATCTGGGTGCCGTAAGAAGATTTAGGCATTTTGCGGATACAGACACCGGTAATTACCAGTGTGGTGAATACATCGTTTTCTGCATCAGCGAGTGCGCCTGTAAGCGCTTTTTTGATTCCTTTACGATCGTAGCCGCTTACTTCCACAACTTTAGCGCCGTGTGCAGCAAGGGATGACTGGAGATCAAATGTATTAGTCTGGCCTGCAAGGTTTACAGGAGATGTCGGGCCAGGCTGACCGCCTGTCATGGCTGTCCAGTTGTTATCCAGAACAACTTTTACACCAGGGATATGGCGGAAAATAGTGTTTCTGGTGCTGTCCATGCCGCTGTGACATTCTGTGCCGTCACCAAGCATGCTAAGACATTTGGATGCTTTTTCCGGATTAGCCAGAACATAACCAGCACGGTTTGATTCGCCTGTGCCCATAGCCACGTTGGTGTCCACAGCATCCATGAAGTATAGAAGGGTGTTACAGCCGATGTCACCAAAACATGTTTCCAGTTTGCCTTTCTTTTTCATCTGACGAACGGTTTCGCCAAAGAGTCGGTAAGGGCAGCCTGCACAGATCATTGGTGGACGGCTCAGGGGGGCGACCTCATTTGAAGCGGGTGATTCAAGGGAGTATCCAAGGCGGCCCGCAACCTGAGCTGGTGTCCATTCTGTCAACGTTTCGATTGCGTCTTTGCCCTGAATGGCTAGACCGTTGCGTTCAATTTCTTCCTGAACAAAACGGTAGCCGTCTTCGATGACATACACGTCGCCGTCGATTGAATCGTAAAATTTGCGAATGAGATTCATAGGGAGCGGGAAGGTGAAACCGAGGGAGAGGATGTCTATGTCTTCACCGAGAGACTCTTTAACTTCCTTCACCATCATTTCGTTGATTCCGTAGGTGATAACACCAACTTTACCAGCGCCTTTTTCCCATTTGTTGAGCGGGGAATTTTCTACCATTTCTGTAAGCGCAGGCATGCGCTCAGTAACAACGGTGTTGTAGTTTCCGCGTGCGACAACAGGGAGTGTGTTGAACTTTTTAAGAGGAACGGTGAGTTCAACACGGTCGCGTGTTTTGACGTCTGAAAGATGTACTAAGCCTTCACTGTGACAGAGAGTGCCGTTGGCGAGGATTACAATAGGGGTTTTGAACTGGCGACTGATGTCGGCTGCAATTTCAGAAGCTTCGTGCAGCTCCTGATGGTTGCGCGGTTCAAAAATAGGGACAAAACAGCTTTTGATAAATGGGCGGGGATCAACGAGGTGCTGTGTGGAGCTTGGTGTGAAATCTGACGCGAGGTAGTAAACGAGCGCGCCGCGGTCTTCGTTGAAAAATGCAGAGCTGCTGAATGGGTCACCTGCCTGAAAGAGGCCGGGAATTTTCATGGTGACAACACAGTCCTGCCCCGCGAGAGAGTGTCCGTAACCTACGGAAACAGCGGTGGCTTCACTAATGGACCAGCCTACAGAGATCATATCCTGTACGTTGCTGAGTCCTTTATCGATAACTTCGGTACTTGGAGTTCCCGGATATCCATCAACTGCATGGATGCCGGTGCGGACACAGCCGACTGCAAAGGCCATGTTACCCTGCAGAACGGCAGCTTCGCCTGACTCTTGCGTACAAAGTTTCTTAACTGGGTTCATCGTTAATTCTCCTTGAAATGGGCGTGTCTCTCGAAAAGTTGTTACAACTATCTGTGACGTTGTTTTCCTTGGAGTTATTAAAAGTCTGACTTTATGTCAATGGGGTTTATAAAAAAAAGATGTGTCTCTATATCATTACTTTATAAGGTGTTTTGGATAAAATTGTTAATTTCGACACTGCCATATATTTTGTTTTGTTTGCTTTTCTGCGTAGAAATGGCAACATTTCGGACTAAAATTGTCGTAAAAGACTGACAATTTAAATCGACAGAAAGTGGGTTTTACGGTATTTGTCATAGATAATGAAAATTTTGACAGGAGTGATTGATGCCTCAACATACTATGAAGACAGATACTATGCGCTCGAGCAGCCGTTGTGAGGACGTAGTTGCAACGCTGAAGCGAGAAATCCTGCTACAACAGTATGTTCCGGGTGATGTGCTCCCAAGAGAAGAGATGCTGGCGCAACAGTTCGGCGTAAGCCGTGCCATGATTCGCGAGGCACTGGGTATTCTTAAGACACAAGGATACTTGGAGTCTAAACGTGGAAAGAATGGTGGGACGTTTGTTAAAAACATCTTAGAGTCCAGCGCCATGGGTGCATTGTTCAGTGATCTGGTTCTGATGGGTAAAATGAAGGTAGATGATCTGCTTTCTGCGCGTCTTCTTATTGAGCCTGAAGCCACACGATTGGCGACTTTGCGGGCATCATCCATGGATTTGCAGCAATTGACTGACTTGAATGAGTTCGTGTCGAATGAAAAAGACAGAATGAAGCGCGTTGAGCATAATATTGAATTTCATATTTTGCTCGGACAGCTAAGCGGTAACCCGTTTTATGATATTTCTATCCGCAGTTTTATGACGTTTACTCGAATGTTCACTGGGATGATGGATGAGTCCTTGCCGTATGTGCATGATGACTCGGCGCATATGGATATTTTGAACGCGATTGCAGCACGTAACCCTCAGCTTGCATTTGAGAAAATGTATGTGCACGTTTCCGGTATGAAGTCTGCGATGGGCTCTCAGGAAAAGCTTATACGTGATGCCAGATTAAGCTAGTCTGGCTGAAGATGCAGTGCTGACTGAATATTTGGGATGGGTGGAGAATAGGAGAGTGATAAAGTCTGACTTTATCTTTTGAAGGAACTTATTACCATACCCATCTGAAAATAAATAACATCTAAAAGTTACTTACGTGCATTTTGAACCTGAAAGGTATTACTTTGCGATGGTAAGAGATATTTCTCCGCGTATAATCACGTTTTAAGCGTGATATGTTACAACATGAAACGCCCCTGCGACCATTCGCAAGGGCGTTTTTTTATATTCAGAGAGTCCATAATGTGAATATTTCTATGCAGAATCCTCTTCTGTATTTTCAGGTAAGGTTCCATCCATCTGTAACGTTACTGAGAAGAACTCATCAGAATCTTCAAAGGTGATATCCCAGCCCATTTTTTCAACAAGTTGTTCAATGAGCATGATGCCAAGGCCGTAACTTTCAGCATCAGTAACATCTCCTTCAGATGACCTGCTGTTGAATACCGCAAAGGTGTCTGATGTGTTGTGGATGCTGATTTCACCCTCAAATGTATGCTGGAATGCGTTACGGAGAATATTCCCGAGGATAATACGCAGTACATGTTTTGAGGCTATGATGGTTGTATTTGAAAGTAATTTTGACACAGTCACTGGCTTATCTCTGAGCAGGTAATTGTTCTCGGCAATAAGATCTTCGATTAATTCCTCAAGATTAATCTCAGCAGTAAGAGGCGGTTCACTTTCTTTTCTACTTGCCCACAGTAAGGTCGTGGTTAAGTGGTGCATGTTATGTACTGAGTTGGTCATGCGGGTAAAGGACGCAGCAAATCGTGGATCTGTGTTTAGCCCTTTGTATTCAAGTAATTCAAGATTGTTTTGCAATATTGCAATCGGAGTACGGAGTTCGTGGCTTGCGTTTTCTAAGAAACGCTGCTCGCGTTCCACTCCGGAGGCAATACGTTTTGTGTTGCTGTAGATCAGGTCAGCAAGTTGATTTAATTCTTTGTATTTGAATGACTTCTTCTGCTGTTCTAACGTTTTAGCCTCTAAGCTGTTTGCCCATTCTCGTAATTCATCAATGGAGCGGGATATGCGATGTAGAAATGCGAGCATGATTACGACGATAATGGCAAGTACCGTAAGTCCCGTTTTTCCGATAAACGAGAGCATGTTATCAAGGTCCTGCACTATTCGATCTGTGGCATCATCAAAATGCACGGTAAAAATAAAGTACACCCATCTATTGTCCGGTCGCTGCCACGGATAAATGAATTGCATAATATCTTCGTCAAAGGGATCAAAAACATCCATTGTTTTAGAGTAGAAGTCACTTTCGGGTATCGCATTTTGAATTGCTTGTGGAAGGTTGTGGTACCCCAAGTATGTCTTAAAATTTGTGTATTCCGGTAACGGAGTGTCTGGATTTAGATCATACTTTTTTGAGTATGCTTGTACTTCCATATCTAAGCGAACTTCGACAGCCAGATCTAACCCCCTCTCTCCAAAATCAATCAGTAATGTTGTGTAGCCCAGAATGAAAATGAGCCCGAAAAAACACACTGTGTAAATAATGGTCCGCCGAAGGCTAGGAGTTTTTCTCATCGTCATTTCTCAGTACAAACCCATGTCGGGGAAGTGTTGTAATTAGTGGTGTTTTGAATGGTTTATCAACTTTTTGCCGCAGCTTATGCATGTGTACTTTCAACGTATTACTTTCCGGTGTGTCATCACCCCACACGGCTCGCATGAGTTGCTCACGTGTTACAACCTGAGGGCTGTGACGGGTCAATTCCAAAAGTAATTTCCATTCTGTCGGCGTAAGCACAAGTGCCTTGCCGTCTCTTCGGGCAATCAGAGCTTCGGTATCCAGTTCCAGATTCGCAACCGTGTACTTTCGAGACTGACTGCTCCGGCGTTTTGCCAGAGCGCGGACACGAATAAGCAGCTCTTTCAGAGCAAAAGGCTTAATCAGATAATCATCTGTGCCCACACTGAATCCTGCAATCTTGTCATCGAGCGTGTCACGCGCTGTCAACATAAGCACCGGTGTATCCACACCGTCTTTGCGAAGGGTGTCGCACAGAGATAATCCATCCATTTTTGGCATCATGACATCAAGTAGAAGTACGTCGTACTGATTCTGCTGCGTGAGCTCCAAGCCATGAAGCCCGTTTGCAGCATGGTCGCAGGTAATATTTTCCAGCTCAAGATACTCCACAAGTGAGGCAGCAAGATCGTAATCATCTTCAACAAGTAATACATGCAGATTCATCATAAACTCCTCTAGATCATATGGCATGTGGAGCATAGCTGTCGCTGTGCTTTCCAGTGTCGGCCTTTATTGTAACGTTGCTATTCATGTGCGGCTCTTTTGGGCTGGTACGATAATGCTGTCCAGAGCTTAGTAAGTGCAACGTGTGTATTGTGTGAAAAACGGATTAATGCAGGAATCAAAAGAAGCGTAATGGCTGTCGCGAAGAGTATACCATACGCCATGGAGATTGCTGCCGGAATAAGATATTGAGCTTGTTCCGAGGTCTCAAGCAGTAATGGAACAAGCCCGATAAATGTTGTGATGGATGTTAATAAAATAGAACGCATGCGCTTACAGGATGCTTTGATGAGTGCCTCATCAAGCGATAGACCATTTGCTCTTTGCGTCGAGTATTCTGTTACCAGTAACAGGCTGTCGTTAACAACAACACCGCATAATGCCAACACGCCGAAGAGTGAGAGCATGCTTATAGGATAGCCGAGTATCATGTGGCCGCCAATAGCACCGATAAACCCGAAAGGAATTGCTGCCATAATAATTAACGGTTTTGTGTACGACTTCAGCGGGATGGCAATGAGGGTGTAGATCATGATGAGTGTAATCATAAATGCACCCCATAATGACCCTGTCGCTTCTGCCTCTTCCTGTGCTTCGCCGGAAAGACGGATCGTAATTTCCGGATACTGTTTTCGGAGTTTCGGGAACAGGCTGGTTTCTAAGTTTTCAACAACTTTACTCGGAGAGGTAATGCTTTTGTTGGTTGATGCAAAAATATTCGCAACTCGTCCGCCGTTTGATCTGTTGATTTCAACGGGAGCGTATCCGGGAATAATATCTGCTACCACTTCAAGTGGAACCAGCGAACCATTGGCTGTTCGTATACGCGCTCTACGCAAGTCTTCAAAATGTTTCCGCTCAGCAGCCGGATAGCGAACCTGAACTTTTACATTATCCTGTCCTTGTTGGAAACGCTGTACCTCATACCCTTGAAATCCTCCCCGCAGTTGGGATACCAAGTCGTTAAGTGTTACTCCCAAGCTTCTGGCGTCTGGTTTTATGAGCAATCGGAATTGAGGCTGTCCAGTCTTCAGGTTGTCACGGATGTTGTAGACGCCTGCATATTCTCCAAGCTTGTCTGTAATTTTTTTTGAAGCAGCAGCAAGAGATTCCGGCGATGCTCCGATAATTTCAATGTAAATATTCTTCATAGTAGAAGTGCTTGCGTCAAAGTTTACGGTGTCTGTCCCTTCCATTTCGCCTACAGCTTTTTGCCAGCGAGCGACTAACGTTTCTGTCGGTACGCTGTTTTTCTGTTGCTGATTAAGCTGTGCGGTGACTGCAAACCCTGTTGAGCTTGTGACATCCGTTTGTACATTGCGTATAGGCGGTTTTTTTAGGCCGTATTCTTTTTGCAGCGCAACAGATGTTGTATAGAGGGCAGACTCAACTTTGTCTGCGTTTCGCAACGTAATTCGCTTACCTGCTTCTTGATCCATGTCGACAGTTACTGTGATGATGTTGCCGGTGATGTTAGGGAAAAATACGGTTCGTATACGTCCGCTTATCATGATCGCAAAAAGGCAGATGAGTATGCAGAAAAAACTTAACAGTGTAAGACCGGGAGCTTTTAAAACACGACGTAATGCAGGAGTGTAAAAGCGTTCCTTAAAGGTCTCAAGCGAGCGGGTCACCCATTGTTGTACGCGAGCAAGAGGGCGTGAAAATCGTGAGTTTTTCCCGCTGCTGGTTAATCGTGTTCTGGCTAAATGAGACGGCAAAATAAATTTCGACTCAATGAGTGAAAATATGAGGCAAAAGATGACTACGAGGGCAAATTGCCCGAAGATTTGTCCAAATTCACCTTTAATAAATGCAAGCGGAAGAAACGCTGCCACTGTGGTGAGAACCCCGAAGGTTGCGGGAGTCGCCACTTCTGAGGCACCGGCAATGGTTGCAGCAACAGGATCGTCCATTGTACCGCGTACGGTATATATATTTTCGCCGATGACAATGGCATCATCAACCAGAATCCCGAGTGCAACAATGAACCCGAACGACGTCAGTTCATTGATTGAAAAGTTGAATGCATTTCCCCCCATGAGCAGTAATGCTCCCGCGATGGATACAGGGATGCCGCATGAAACCCACAGTGCGAGTCGCAGGTTAAGAAAGAGAGTCAAAACAATAATGATGAGCAACATGCCCATAAGTCCGTTGGAAACAAGCAGAGAAACTCTGCTGTTAATGTATTTACTTTGATCGTGCCATGTAGCGATGGAAATATTCTGCGGGAGCAAGCCGGACTTTTTGACGGAGTCCACAACCTGCATTGCCTCTGCCGAGGCAGCCGTGATGTCGTTCCCACCAACGTCTACAAGCTCTAAGCCTATGGACGGTGCACCTTGAAATCTATTGAGGATAGTTTCCTCTTCATAACCAGAGCGAACAGTTGCTACATCCCCAAGCGTAATTAAGGCACCGTTAGCAGTGGTGCGTAAGGGGATGGAGCGGAATTGATCTTCCCCGTATGCCTGATTGTCAGCACGCAGGGTAATGGTTGTGAGATCTGTTTTAAGCTCACCGCCTGAGTCGATAACAGATTCATTTTGAATGCGTTGCGAGACGTCCTGCAATGTCAGCCCGCTTGCTTGCAACATCCCTTCATTAACTTCAATGGAAATTTCTTTGGTGCGTCTGCCTACGTAGTTTACCTTGCCGATGTTTGGTTTCAGCAGCAGTTTCCGGCGTATGGAATCTGCCAGTGTTTGCAGGGTCTTCTGACGGGCGTCACCAAAAAGATGGATGTAAAGAATGTGTTCGTTCCATTCTTCCTGCGAGATGACAGGGCGTTCTGCTCTGGCTGGAAGTGTGTCGATGGCGTCAACCTTACTTTTAATGTCACGCATGAGGGTAGTAAGGGAGTAATCAGCCTTTTTTTCAACCATCACGCTGGAGTTGTCACGTGTGGACGTACTGGTGATCTCTTTAATCCCGTTAATGCCGTTGAGGGCTTCCTCAATTTTTATTGTGACTCCTTTTTCCACGGATTCAGCGGAGCTGCTGTTGTAGGCTACAGAGATAGTAACGAGCTTTGGCGGAAAGGGCGGGAATGCCTGCTTGGGACGATTGAAACCGACAACACAGCCGCCGATAAGAATGAGGATAACAAGCAGGTTTGCTGCCACAGGATTGTGGACAAACCACGCAATAATTCCTGAATGTGGTTTCTTATTCATATGCAACCTCAGCAGTAACCGGAGCGACCGAGGTTCCTGGGAGATAGGTGCCAAGTGGCTTTAGCACAACATTCATAGATACATTGCTCTGTTGCGCAAACGGGAGACGGGCATAGATCGTCCCCTGCTTACGGAATTTGATGTCTGCTTTAATCTTTTGCAGAGTGTTAGCGGTGTCGACGAACCAGAGATTGCCGTTCTGGGTCAGCGAGCTTTCAGGAATGGCGAAGACGTTATCAAGCGAAATTCCGGAAATTTCCGCTTTGATAAAAGTACCCGGAAACAGAGGCGTTTTGCTTGTTAACGGGCTGGAAATGCGGACGATGGCGATACGTTGGCGTGTGGCTTTGGAGATTTGCAAGTCCACGGCAACGAGTCGTCCTTTCCACTGTTGGTCGGGAGTTGTGACGGATGTCAGCTCTACGGGAATTTCATTCCAAACTGCGCTATGCGATATCCCTTGCAAAGGCAGTAGGTTGAATTGAGCTTCTGTTAGTGGAATCTGGACATCAAGTTGACCTGTTCCGTACAGGGTTCCAATAACAGTACCTTCGGAAACAAAGGAGCCTATGGCAACTTTTCGACTGATGACGGCTGCATCGTATGGTGCAACAATGCGTGTGTTTTTGAGATCATTTCGTGATTTAGCAAGGGATGCTTTTGCCGCGTAGACCCGAGCCTGTGCGGCGTCGAGTTGCGGCTTGTGCAGAACCAGAGAGGAAGCAGGCGTTTTGCTGTTTCCCATCCGTTTCCAGTCTTTTTTTGCCTGCAATGCGCGGCGTTCTTCTTGTAGAAATGCAAGGTTCGCATCGGCTAGCTCTTTTTGTTGCAAGGACACGGCAGAACGATATGCAACGTCTTCAACTGTTGCGAGAAGCTCTCCTTTGGCAACAAGCATACCTTTATCAAACACGTCACTGCGTTGAACCAAACGACCGGACACCGCGGAAACAATGTCCGTTTTCCTGTATGGTGCCACCTGTCCGTATGCGATGACGGATGCTGTATGTGCAGATGAGTTTATTTGCACAACCGAAACAGGATGCGGAATACTTTTTTCTTCCGCCAATGTTGGTTCTACCGGGGTTGAAACAAGCCAGAAGCATAATGCGACGGTAATCGTTAAGATTATCGAACCTAAAATGAGATGGAAATGTTTATTTTTCATGGCTTGTATCCTTAGTACTGCTTTTCGCCGCCTGTATAAGCGGGGCATTATGTTCGCTGCTTAATCCCACAGCTACGGCAAGGGTAATACGATTTGTTGTGCGGGAGGTTCGGATAGCCAGAAGCTCCGCCTCCGTGTTTAATTCGTTGTTTTTTGCCGTCAGCAAATTGAGTATGTCTGTTAACCCTTCCCGATATTGCTGCTCATAATTGATTCGGCTTTCCCGTGCGTATTGAAGTGAAGATTTAAGAAACTGTTCCTGTTTTTCGAGGCTGGTTTCGTTTTCCAGTGCATTTTCCACTTCCGAGGCAGCGTTGAGCACCACCTGTCGATACTCTTCCCACACAGCTTTGCTTTCTTCAGAACTAGCAGCAGCCGTATCTTTGAGTTTCCCACCCATAAAAAGAGGCTGACTAAGGGAGCCGACAAGATTCCAGACGGACGGGCCAGTACCGATGGAGCTGAACCCGTTGGATGAGTAACCTACGTCGGCGGAAAGCGTAAAAGTTGGCAGCATGGCTTTGTTTGTTGCAGAAACATTTGTGTCCGCCTGCTGTATTCGAAACCATGCAGCTTTAATGTCTGGCCTGTTTGTGAGCACGGACGACGGAAGAGCAACAATCGGTGCAGCCATAACTGGCAAAGCAGTTTCCCCGCTGACAAGTCCGGAAGGATACCGACCGAGAAGTATTTCCATGGTTCTTTTTGATTTAGTCACATCGAGCATATTCGCTACGAGCACCTGCCGTGCGGCTTCTGTGTTGGCCTTTGCGGTTGCAAGGTCTTCCGGCTTGCCGATGCCCATGCTGTATCTGTCGAGCACGATGTCTTCAGCATTTTTGAGTGCTTCAATGCGGCGGTGTTGAATTTCTACTGCAAGATTTCGCGATGAAAGGTCTATCCATGCCTGCATGACACGAGCGACGAGTGCATTGCGTGCGGCAATGTAGTCTTCTGTTTTTGCGGCAACACTGAGCTTGTCTGCTTTGTACAGATCTGCCAGTCGTCCCCATAAATCTATTTCCCAGCGCACATTCATTGATGAAGAGTATGAATCTGCTTCGTTGCCGGATGCATTGCTTCGTGTTCCAGAGCCTCCCAGTGATACAGAAGGCATATAAGCAGAGGACGTCACACTTAGCAGCAGTCCGGAGGCTTGCAGTCTGTACGCTGTGGCAAGAATATTGGGGTTAGCGTTGAGTGCTTCCTGCACCAGTGTTTTGAGTTCCTGATTGTTGGTGAGTTCTTCCAGATGCGCAGCCGTTCCAACCTCAGTAAGGGGTTCTTTCCATGCGGATGGAAACTGTTTTGCGAGCGCGTCTTGTCTGGCAGGAATGTTGATTCGTGAAGCGCAACCTGTAAGCGTGAGAAAAGACAGGCTAAGGATGAAAATTGTGAGCTTATGGAGAAGTGAATTGTTCATATCGAAAAATGCTTTTTATAAGAAAAAAATACAATAGTACTGAATATTACAAGGCTAACGCGCTGTGCGATGACTTGTGTGTATGGCAGGAAGGAAAGTAGCAATGAGTTCGTTAACAGGCGGTTAATGAGTAATTTTTTTTGACAGTAAGGAGTTATATCTTGTGATCAAAGGATAATACAAAAAGTAGTTTAGGCAGTAGGCAGTAGGCAGTAGGCAGTAGGCAGTAGGCAGTAGGCAGTAGGCAGTAGGCAGTAGGCAGTAGGCAGTAGGTTTGAAATGTTTGCAAACTTTGTATCATATGGAATGTGGTGCGGGTTGACTACAGAGAGTGTGCTGGTTTCTGCCGTATTGTGCTGTCGAGATGTTGAGACGAACTTTTATGTGTTTTAGAGTGGCAGTCTCTTTTTTTTTGGTAATAATCTTTTTCATAACCATACCATAACGTATTCATTGATAGATTCCCTCAGTAAAAATTTGCATATCTATTGATAGTGAACTGAGGAGGCACGTATGGATATTCAGGGTGTAAAAAGAAGAATGGTGTTCTGTTATCTTATGATGACAATGCTGTTGTTACTTTCAGTAGGAATAACTTTCGCTGCAGATACTACACTGCAGTATGATCTTGATGAAAATTGTGAAGAAATAGAAGAAGGGATTCCAGTTGAGGTCATAGCATTCGGGGGATTCATATCTGAAGCCGATTTCAATAACTCTGGTGCATCATTTTCTCAGCAAAACTATGAGATTGGTGTGACAGGCGGTTTTTTCAGAATGCAATATCAGAATTCCCAATTTAATTGGCATGATACTGAAAAACTTAAGTTCGGTAGGGATAAGTCCAAAGATCCATGGAAGAGTTTAAATACCCTTTCTTTTGGCATGAGCATTCCTATTGAGCTTTCCGATGCATGGTTCGTGATGGTCGATCTTGATGCCTACACAGGCTACGAGGACAGGATTACATCAGACTCATTCGGGTATTCCGGCATGGTTATGGTTGGATATACGGTGAATGAGTATTTTAAAATATATGCGGGTGCTGGTGTTAATAAAGACCCTTTACGATGGGGTTTTGCTCCGGTGGCAGGGATTCAGTATGAAAATGACGATTGGCTTATTGCGATTGGCTTTCCGTCAACTGTTGTGCAGTACAGAGTAGCTCCGGAATGGATCGTTAGAACAGAGTATTCCTCGACTGGTGGGATTTACAAATTATCCAAAAATAGTGCAGCTGAACGTAATGGTTTTGCGAGTATTCAAGGGAGTGTTGTCGGCATTTATGCAGATTGGATTCCTATGGATGGACTGATGATTTCATTAGGGCCGGAGTATCATTTTGATCGCAGTATTCGTCTGTACGATAAAGATGGTCATAGAGTAGGCAGTAAAAGCAAGCCTGATAACGCATTCGGCGCTGCGCTTAATATCTCGTATGGTTTTTAGACGACAGCTCTAGTTACTTTAGCTATTTCTTGCTGTTGTATATCTATCCGCCCCCCTCAAACTGCGGAGAGCATAGTCCCCAAATTGCTTTAGCTGGCACAGGTAAAGAAAATACAAAGTAACTCGGTTTAGTAACTTACTATTGGTTTTTGTTCGAACTGCCTATGTACCGGTATTCTTCGGCATTTGCTCAATGACAAAGGGGCTCAGATTTCTGAGCCCCTTTTCAGTGGGTAGGGGTTTTCGATATGCCGTTCGAATACCTTGCCATACGATATGCATAGCGCATTATGTTAGATTGCTGACAAACCTGCACATTGCTGCGCACCCCTAGGGCACTTGTTCCCGTGGGACTCGAAGACTCGCTAACGGTTGACTGGCGTTACTTCAAAAAAGTCAGATGCTCACATAGATCTAACTATGCTTCGCCCCTGACTTTTTCTTGCGCCTTGCACTGCACAGGTTTGTCTCAATCTGTTTAAAAATAATTTTGTCAGAAACTTCTATGTATAATTATTTTCCAAATGGGCACTTAGGGAAGGAGCAGTTTGCGCAGTTAAGGCACATGCCGCCTTCGCCCATGGAAGCAAGTTCTTCTCTTGTAATTTGCACTCCGGCTAAAAGACGCGGAAGAATAAGGTCGAGGCTGGTGTGCTTAAAGAATAACGCACATGCCGGAACCCCGAGTAACGGGATTGAGCCTATTTTACCAACGAGAGTCATTGCACCGGGAAGAATTGGTGCGCCGTAGAGCAGGTTATGCGCTCCGGCATCAAGCAGTCCCTGTCGTGTTACATCGTCAGGGTCTACAGAAAGTCCTGCTGTTGTAATTATGATATTACAGCCAGCCTGAACAAATTCATGTGCGGCGTCGCTGATTGCGGTGCGATTATCCGGAACAATCTTCGAGCGGTGAACATCACCGCCGAGACCGAGCATTTTTTTATGAATGATGCTGTGAAATTTATCTTCGATAATGCCGTTGAATACTTCATCACCGGTGATTAAAAGACCGGCTCGAGCTGTCATAAGCGGACGTACTTCAAAAAGCGGGGTTTCCTGCAAGGAGTGCAATGCTTGTTCAAACTGGAGGCGTTGCAGATATAGAGGAATAGCACGGGTTCCGCCGATCTCTGTACCTTTGCGGACAATGGTGTTTCCGTTACGTGATGCAGCCATTACACCCGAACACATGTTGAACCGTTTCATGGCGTCTGCGTTTACTCTCAGCAGGCCGTCAAGTTCTGCCACAAGTGTTACTTTGCCTTCGTGCGGTTCGCCTTGTGTGCTCACTCCTGTCCCACACATGGCGGTGGCAAATGCATTAGCACAGTCGTCTTCATGCACCCATTCTTTGCCCACGTCTGCATCTGCTACATAGACATTGTTTTTTCCCATTTGCTGTAATCTGCATAAATCACCTGCACCAAACGTATCGCCGCGTTTAAATGCTGCGCCTTTGCTGGTGCCGGGCAGAATGCTTGTCATGTCATGTACAACGTCTTTGCCTAGTGCTGTGTCAGCAGGTACGGTTTTCAGCGCTTCCGGTACTGGGAATACAATATCAGAAGGGACAGCAAGGGTTGTGTGACCTGCATACGGGGATTCACCCTGACAGGCTCGGCACAGTGCACCGTGAGAAGAAGGATATGGCTCACCGCAGGCAGAACATGGAAGAATGCTGCCTTTGCTGCGTTTAATCAGCTTAGGCTTTGGAACGGAAATTGGTATTGTGGAAAGAATATCTGCACCGTAGCACCCAATTTCTTTTCGCAGTCTGTCTGAATCTTGCTCCTGCTTAGGCTTTTCTTTCATCAGCCATACTAGAATCTCTGAATCTTCTGGAATCTTTGTAATGTCCAGCCATACACGCACACCTTCACCGGTGTGTTTGTCGTACAAGCTCATGGCATACCGACCAAGATTCAGGACATTCATCCACCCGTTACCGATGGTGCAGGGGGTGAGCATTTGAATTGCATCCGGCAGGCACCATGTAGTTTCTGAAATGGCCTCGTACAGCGTGCCTTCAGGCATGTGTTTTCGGGCTTCTTCCACCATATATCCACCAATGAGCAAACCTGGTGCAGGATAGTTGTGAAAGAGCGTTGCCATGTCTATAAATTGATCAAAGGTATGACTACCTATGTTTTTAAAAGCAGGTTGATGGTCGTGAGCTTGAGACATTATATTGCTCCAATAATCAATGTGTTGGGAATAATTACAGGACGTAGTTAACAGAGGCTGTTTCGGGCAGCATTTGCGGGCTCGGTGATGAAAGCCCAAGTCGTTCGCTATGGGAATAAATGTTCATTCTACCGTTACGAACAAAGCCGAGAAGCGTTCTGTTGGTTTGTTCAGCCAGATGGATTGCAGAGCTGGTTACGGCGGAAAATCCAGCAATAACCTGCGCGTTTACTGCGGCAGATTTGCGCAGCATTTCGTGACTTACCCGTGAGGATAGAAGGATAAGTCGGATATCGCCGATACAGCCGGACTGCATGGTTTGCCCGATGGATTTGTCCAGAGCATTATGCCGTCCCACATCCTCGCTATATGCGATGAGAGAAAGATTCTTGTCGTACAGGGCGCAGAAGTGTGTTGCCCCTGTGCTGCTGAACAGAGCCTGACATGCTTCGGATTCTTTTTGCAGTGAGTGAACCTGTGAAGGAGACAGAGAGAAGTCATTTCCTACGTCAGGGAAGCGAGTGGAAGCACCATGTGCGCCACTGCCGTAACAAGAGCTGCTGACGCGAACGCCTTTGTGTTGCAGAATCTGGTACACACGTTCTTTGCCGCCCTTTATGGAAAGGGCGACTTCAGCCTCTTCTGGTGAACTTTTGTGATGTAGCAGTCGCACTTGCTCCGTGGTTGAAATGAGCTGTTCTGTAATACAAAAGCCCAGTGCAAGCGCCACTTCATTCCCCGGTGTACATTCAAGCGTGGCAATAGGGATTGCATTCAGCGTGATGACAAGGGGAAATTCTACCAGAATTTGATCATCTGAAGGATGCGACTTTTGCTCACGATACCGCAGAATAGTGCGGGTCAACATTTGTTGGACTGCTGAGCTTGAATCTGTTGTGACAGCTGATGATTGTTTCTGCATAGGATGTCCTACTCAACTTAAAAAGTGTTCCAAAGGCTGTGAACGAGCGGTTTAAGTTTCTTCTGTGCTGCCTTCATATCAAGATGAATCAAAGTTATTGGCGCAACAGCAAGGTCTGGAGTGGCGGTTGAATTTCGTAGGTCGATATTGTTGAGGTATGAATTACATTTATTACAGTACTCAACACGTTCGCCTGTTTGTTCTTCAATATGGAAATAGTGGATGGCGCCAGCTTCATCGTTATTGCAGGCAGGACAAGTGCCGCGACGGAAATGCCACTGGTGGGAACAGCAGGAACAATGCATCATTTTTTTACCGCCACCACCGGCGAGATATTCAGACTGATCGACATCCGGACGTTGCAGCACGCTCATGTCTGGAAAAGATCCACAGACAGGGCAGTATGCTTCGCGCCAGAAAATTTTTGATAATGCTTCGTTATGTACAATGGCATACGCACCAAGAACACAGCTTACGATTTGCTGAGTGATGAAAAGCAATGCGGCAGGTTCCATGTCCGCAGCCTTCGCACTTTTAGAAAAGGCAGACTCATTGGAATTCAGTGCGGCACGGAGCAGTGAGGTGATAGAAACTTCTTCTTCTGCAATAGCTTTTTTGTACTGTGCTACTGCTGGTTCCAGAGTTCCGATTGTCTCAAGGTTTCCGAACAGAGATTCTTCGATTTCTGAATAATAAGCGCCAGCCCATTCGATATCGCTATCTGAAAGGACAGGGACACCCTGCTGAAGGCGTTCTTCGCTAATGATCGGTGCAGGACAGTTTTTGTCCTTTGCAAGCTCGTCTGCAAGGGATTCGATAAGTTCAGCTCGCGCAGAATATAGTGTGGTAAATTGCTCAATAATCGGCGTAAGCGCAGGGTGTTTTTCGCACGCTGCATGCAATGTTTGCGATACGGAAAGTGATTTCTTGTGGGAAGTGGCGGCAACAGTTTGCATGTTTTCTCCTGTCCAGATAGGGAGTGGCGAATTTCGCCACTCCCCTGAGGTCAACAGCTAGGATTTAGAAGCGGGTGTCAAAGAGGGACGCAATGATGCAAAGAGCTGTCTGCGCGATTTTGGCGCAGGAGCTTCGGCAACCACATGGGTGTGGTAGCGTTCCGGTGCATCTGCAAGCAGGTAAATGACGCTTACGTCATCCGGATCTGCGAGCATTGCGTTAGGATGATCCTTTTTGACCTGAGCAAGGCGTTTTTCTGCAAGGGCGAGCATTTCGTCCCTGTCGCCAAAGTTCATTGTGCCAGTCGGGCATACTTGTACGCACGCCGGAAGCTGGCCAGCCTGAACTCTGTCGATACACATAATGCATTTGCCCGGGCGTTTTGTCGCCGCATCCCAGCGAGGGATATCGTACGGGCAGGATTCTCTGACGTATTGTAAATCTTCGTCGGAGAACTGCTTCATTTTATCTGTAAAGATAACTGCGCCTGTGGCTTCATCTTTAATAACGGCACCTTCTTCAACTGTATCAGCAGCGCCCTGACATGGAGGCTCTTCACAGTGGCGGCATTGGTCGGGGAAGAAGTTCCAAGTAATGGTATCTCCGTCCATATGCTCGCTGAAGCGCACCAGTTTGTAGTTATTTGCATTCAAATCAGGTGGGTTCTGGTGTGTACCTACCTGTTTGGTTTTATTAGCCGGAAGCTCATACCATTCTTTACAAGCAAGCTGGCAGCCCCGACAAGCCGTGCACCGTGTGGTGTCTATAAGAAAGGCTTTTGACATGTTCTTGCTCCTTTAATTCCACTGCATACGCAGCAGATGTGATGATCTATCTATCAATCTCTGTAAGCTTGTCAGCTTTACGGACATTGACGCAACTAGCCTTGTATTCAGGAATAGTTGTATTCGGATCACCTACAGAAGGAGTAAGTCTGTTCGTTGAATCGCCTGTTCCGGGAGTTGTCCAACCGAAGCAGAAAGGCATACCCACAAGGTGAACAATATTGCCCTGTACTTTCAGAGGACGGATACGAACGGTCACCATCGCGATGGCTTCAACTTTACCGCGAATACTTTCCACAATAACACCGTCGCCGTTTGCAATGCCTTTTTCTTTAGCCAATTCTGGGCTCATCTCAACATACAGCTGAGGTTCGGCTTCAAGCAGGTTCGGTACATTTCGTGTTTCACCGCCGCCACACCAATGTTCGGTAAGGCTGTATGTGGTGAGAACAATCGGGAAGTTCGGATCAGCAGGTTTAGCAAGCTTGTCCATTGAACTTTCAATATGTTTGTAAACAGGACTGCTGAGCTGTTTTGAGAACGGATGAGACTTGATTGGAGTCTCAACTGGCTCGTAATGCTCAGGGATTGGACCGTCTTTTCTGCCAGGGCCGAAAATCTGACCGTGTCCGTGTTTGCTCATAATGAACGGATGTTTGCCTTCACCGCTGGACATAGGCTTCCAGCCGCCATCCGGCACGTCACCAATCCATTTTTTGCCATCCCATTTGATAACAGCTTTTTTAGGATTGAGCGGCATACCGTCTGCATTAACAGAAGCTCTGTTGTACAGAATACGGCGGTTAACAGGCCAGCACCATGCCCAGTTAGGGTACAGGCCAATGTTTGCCTGCATGTCGGTCTGTTTAGGGTTACGGCGTTTTGCTTTGTTGCCGTCTTCTTCGGTGTAACTGCCTGCATAGAGCCAGTTAAGGGACATGGTGGAACCATCGTCACCCAGAGCCGTAAAGGACGGAACCTGCTGGCCTTTTTTGTATTTCTTGCCTTTAACAACAGTGTCTTTAGTGAACTGACCGTTGATAATACGGGTCCAGTACTCGGCATTGTATGTTTCAGGCCAGTTCTGCAATGTGATTGCTTCCGGCAGCTTGCCGCCTTCTTTTTTGTACAGACCGCGTACCTTGTTCATCATAGGTACGAAGGCAGCACCAAAGGAGCGTGCTTCTGCTTCTGGCTCAATGGCTTTGTCATGCCAGCCGATCCAACGACCGGAGTTGGTAACTGTGCCTTCTTTTTCTACACGGTGTGCAGAAGGAAGCAGGAACACCTCGGTTTTGATCGTTTTAGGGTCTACACCGGGACGTTGCCAGTTATCTGTGGTTTCGGAATGATGAAGTTCCTGTGTTACCAGCCAGTCCAAGTTATCAAGTGCTTTACGCACTTTGTTGGAGTTAGGCACACTGTTCATTGGGTTCAAGCCAATGATGAAACCGCCGGTGATTTTATTTTTGAACATGCGGTCGAACAGGTACATGTAAGAATGGTCTGCGCCTTTTTCAATTTTAGGGAGCAGTCCGTAACAGTATCCGTTGTCGGCAGTCGCATTGTCACCGTACCAACCTTTCAACAAACTAGTGAAGTACTTAGGCTTATGCTGCCACCAGTTTGCACTCTGTGTATCGGTGGAAACTGGGGTGTTGGCTTTATTGTACTCAGCATATGTCTGCCAGTCGGCTTTTGGCATAGCCATGTAGCCCGGAATAATATGATAGAGAAGTGTATGGTCAGTTGAACCCTGTACGTTAGGCTCACCACGCAGTGCGTTGATACCGCCGCCAGCAATACCTATGTTACCAAGAAGTAACTGAAGGATTGCAGCACTGCGGATGTTCTGTACGCCAACTGTATGCTGGGTCCAGCCCAGTGCATACATGATGGTACCGGCACGTTCAGGTGTGCCTGTGGAACCGAAGTTCTCATACACTTTGGTCAGATTTTCTTTAGATACGCCCGAAACGGAAGACACGTTATCAAGTGAGTAACGTGAGAAGTGTTTTTTCAGCAGATTGAAAACACAGCGTGGGTGTTTGAGAGACGCATCTTTTTTAGGAACACCATCAGAATCGAGATCAAATTTCCAAGAACTTTGATCGTACATACGATTTTTAGGATCATAACCACTAAAGAGACCGTCATTAAATTCAAAACCTTCACTCACGATGTACGGAGCGTTGGTGTAGTCTACTACGTAGTCTTTAAAGTACTTTTCGTTTTGGAGCACATAGTTAATCATACCACCCATGAAGGCGATGTCTGTACCGGAACGAAGAGGTACGTGGAAATCAGAACGGGCAGAAGTACGGGAGAACTTAGGGTCAACATGCATTACTGTTGCGCCTGCGTCTTTAGCCCGTAATACCCATTTGAAGGAAATAGGGTGATGTTCAGCGGCATTACTGCCGATGATCAGGATTGAATCGGCATTCTTGATGTCGATCCAGTGGTTTGTCATAGCACCGCGCCCAAACGACTCTCCCAGAGCCGCTACAGTTGCGCTGTGTCAAATACGTGCCTGGTGGTCCATGTGGACGACACCGAGGCTGCGCATAGATTGATGGATAAGGGCACATTCCTCGTTGCTTGCATGCGAAGTACCAAGCAGGAACATTGATTCCAGACGGTTAACGGTCTGGCCTTTATCGTTCTTTAAGATGATTTCTTTGTCTCGGGTATCTTTGACCTTACGGGCAATTTTAGTGAGTACCCAATCCCAGTCTTTTTCTTCCCACTTGTCGCTGTATGGAGCACGATACATAGGTTTTTTAACCCTGTGCTCATTGCGTGACATGGAAAGAAGAGCAGCGCCTTTAGCACAAAGTGCACCTTCGTTGATTGGGAAGTCCGGATCACCTTCTGTACTGATGAGCTTACCGTCGCGTACATGCGCAATGATGTGACAGCTTACAGAACAGAAAGGACAGATTGTGATGACTTCCTTAGCGCCCTTTGTTTTGAGGGAAGTCGCGTAAGCATGCGCTTCCGTCAAATCAAAGCCCAATTGGCCCAATGAGAGGCAGGCTACCCCTGCACTGGTGAGCTTAAGGAATCCTCGCCGCGTATAACTCATGCGTTGGCCTCCTGTTGTGAGTAAAAGAAATGCACTGCATCCATACAATGCTTAGAGCAAACTCTCACACGCTGTACGTTTTTTTTGCAAGATAAATCTATAAAATCAGTATGTTAACATTAGCACGGCTACGGACGCACCTTTCCCGTTCATGTGTCCACAAAGTATTTAGACACATGCAAAAGTAGGAAAAGAAGACAGGTTACTTTTTTGAGATTGCTGGGGACGGCAGGTCTTTTATTGACCAGTATTTGTCAGGAGCATATCCGAAGTGTTCTGAAGCAGAGGAGAGTGCGTATTGTTCCACATTAGTCAGCCAATCTTTATAGGACGAAATAAGATGTTTTGCGGCTGTACTGAGCTGGGCAGAGGAACCTTTTCCAGCTTGTTGTTCCAGCAGCTTAACACCGAGAATTTCTTCAGATGCTTTAATTTTGCCCCAGGCTGCTCTGTAAGACATACCTAAAGCTTTCGCGGCAGCACTGAGCGAGCCTGTGTGCCCTATGTATTCAAGCAGTTGCAGTCTACCTTGTCCCATCAGAACTCCGGCGGAGGTCTCGAGCCATAGGTGAATTCGCATTGTAGGAGCGCCTGTTGTCATATTCTCTATCCATGTTGAGCGTTGTAATTTTTGTTATGCCTAACTAGATATAACAAATTGCAAAAGTAGTAAGATTTAAAATAATTACGCACTGTTTGACACTAAGTTCCATAACTCCTTTAAATAAGGGGAGTTCATCAGTTTTTCAGCAATAGTGACGCTGGGTGTGTTAAATAAAACATAGGAATAAGAACCTTGCAGGTTTGAAAAGAGAAACCTATGTCTAAAAAGACATAGGTTAAGATTAGAAGTGATCTTAGGCTTTCTGTATGGATTAAAATTGGAAGTTTAGACTTTGTTATCGGCAGTGTTGAAAGGAACGTAGGAAAATGCTGCAAACTGCTATATCTGCAATGATCTGAACAAAATTTTTGAGGGTTTGTAGTACTAAAATAAAAAAAGATGGAGGGATGTATGAGACGTAAAGAAGGAGATGTTACCTGTCCTGCGAGTATCGACAAGGTATTACAGACGGTTTCTGTATGTCGGCTGGGAATGTGCTCGAATGATACTCCTTATGTTGTTCCGTTAAATTTCACTCATCAAGGCACAACGGTTTTTCTTCACGGGAGCAAGGTGGGCAGAAAGATTGATGTGTTGAATGAAAATCCGAATGTGTTTTTTGAAGCAACTCGCGAAGGGACACTGGTTTCTACTCCAACTGAAAAAAATATCTGCAAGAGTGATTTTTCATATCAGTGTTTGATGGCGCGGGGAGTTGTTGAGTTTGTTGATGATGTGGGCGAGAAAATGCAGATTCTTGATGCCATTTGTTGGAAGTACTATGGAAGAGCAGGGACAATGCCTGAAGCTGCTGTTCGCGGAACCTGTGTGCTGAAGATTGAACTTAAGGATATCAGCGTGAAGCAATCTGGAGTTTGGGCAGAATAGACCAAGAAAGATCAGAATAAACCAGATAGAATAGACGAGGTATGAGCAGAGGGATAAAACGTTTTTCCAGAATTACGGGTAAGTATAGTAATTGAAAAAGTAATTCTTTTAATGCAGTGTGGCGACCGATATTTATTCTATGAATGAGGATTATATAATGATTTTAGATGTTCTGGAACATGCTGCAAGATATGAATCGTTATCCCCGTATTTTGCTGATGCTTTTGCTTTTCTACGTCGAGGTGACTTGCGAGAGTTGGCTGATGGGCAATATGAAATTGTGGGACGAAGTCTTTTTGCCACAGTGGTTCATCAAAAGGGAAAAGCTGTTGAAGATGCAAAGCTTGAAGCGCATGACGAATATATTGATATTCAGTTTGTGATTCAGGGTAATGAGCAGGTGGCTGGAAATCTCGGGGAGAGATTACTGTGCCTGCTGAAAAGCCGGAAGAGTACCCTGATGTGTATTTTTACGATGATGTTCCGGCTAGCTGGAATACCGTTTTGTCGGGATCATTTGCTATCTTTTTTCCTGAAGACGCACACATGCCTCTTATTTCGAATGATGAGATTCATAAGGTTATTCTCAAAGTAGCAGTTAGCTAATATAGATAGAGTGTGCGATGGTTCTCCGATCAAAAATCAGTGAGGCGTCGCACATTTTTTGCTTGTTCTTTATGCTAGAATACGATTCAGGGTACGGCTTATTCCAGAATTGTAGAGTCAGTTTCAGGCACAGGTTGCTGAGGGATTTCCGGTGTAATATATGTGTTGATCTCATCGATAGCTGCTTGTTGTCCCTGCCGTGCTGCTTCTTCTATCCAGTATACAAATTGCTCTAGATTCTTTTCAACACCTTCACCGAATTTGTAGCACATAGCCATACGGTATTGTGCATCCTTATCGCTCTGCATTGCAGATTCAAGATACAGGTAGGCCGCTTCGGTCAATTTTTTCTCACCATCGCTTCCGATTCTGTAACGTTCAGCAAGGTTATATTGTGCAATTGCATGCCCTTGCTTTGCTGCATGGTAGTACCAGAACGTTGCTTTTTCTTCATCCTGCACAACGCCGGTTCCGGTCGTGTAATAGTAGCCCATATTATTCTGTGCCACAGCATCGCCGTGTTCTGCCGCTTTTGCATACCATGAAATGGCTTTGTTCAAATCGGTACCAACGCCTTCACCACGTGCATAACTTGCAGCGACGTGAATATAAGCATCAGCAAAATCTTGATCAGCAGCCCGTTTGAACCAGTAGAACGCGGTGATAGGATCGTACTCCACCTCTATACCTTTAGTATAGAAGCTTGCGAGCGTGAACTGTGCTATGGCGTTGCCGCCTTCAGCAGCGTCAGCATAGAGTTCTAGTGCTTTGGTTAGATTTTGATCAACACCTTCACCATATTCATAGCAATGAGCAACTTCCGCAATGGCATCTGGGTTACCAGTCGCTTGAGCTCGTTCGTACCACTGCAAGGACGTCTTACAATCTGCCGTAACGCCGTACCCGTGACGATAAATATAGCCGAGCTCTATTTGAGCCTGACAGTAGCCTTGTTCGGCTGCGGCAATAAACAGGCGGAGTCCTTTTTCCTGATTGCTTTCTGTTCCCAGCCCCCAAAAATAGCATGTGCCAAGGTAATAGAGTGCCTTGGGAGTTCTGTCGCGTGCCAACGACTCAAAAAGAGAAATGGCGAGCTCATACTCTTCAGTGTCATAGGCTAGGAGAGCTTGCTCAAGGGAATAATTTTGGGATGCTTTGGTAAATAGCTTTTTTACGGAAGAAAACACAGGCGCTCCAGTCAGTCATGAATAGTGTACGAATCAGTAAGGTGTATATTTGCATTACATTGCAATGCGCGCGGGTACAAGTTTGAAACACGGTTATGAACAAATTGTACGCGTTGCCTTGTTCCATACTATTTAAAAAATAAAAAGTAGCGAATCAAAGGTGGATATGTTTTTGGGCAAATGGAATTTTGTTAGAAGATATTGCGGAAAAAGTGTTTCGTACTACGACATCCAGAGGATTAAAAAAATACTTATCTACACAAATATATGTATGAAAGTAGACTTAAACATGTAGGTATAAAGAGACTCAATTCTAAGTTTTTATTGATGCGAAAACATCAAACCATGTATAAACCAAGTGCAGGAAAAAGATTTTTGTCTAGACCATATGTTCTGCTTGTAGGCGAAACGTATGAGAATAATTTTATTAGTTATGCCTAGAGAAAATGAATAAGAATTTCCATTCTGCATGAACTGAGAGTTTAGCCATTCTCATTCATATATGGAGCTCACCGCAGAGGCATGTAATTTCTTCGTTAGCCACGAAAAATTGTATGAAGCCACCTCAGCAACAAGAGCTTCACCCTCGGCTGCATATTTTTTTACCTATGGGTACAAAAAATTGAACGGCCACTGACTTTGGAATTTAGTGAACTTAAGAAGGAAAATTTATTATGAAACGTATTATCGTTCTCGCACTTGCTGCTTGCATGGTGCTTGGTGCTGCTTTAGGCGCATCTGCTGCTGAATTTAAGGCTTCCGGTTACCTTTACGCTGGTTACGACTACCTTAACGTAGACGAACAGGGCAAAGTTAACGATTTCTCCCAGCGCTTCCGTTCCCAGATCGACATCATCGCATCTGAAGCTCTTTCCGGTACTGTATTCTTCGAAATCGACCAGGACTGGGGTTACACCAAAGCTGGTAACGTTGGCGGCGGTTCCGGTGGTCGTATTGGCGCTGACGGCGTTAACATCGAAACTAAACGTGCTTACATGACTTTCATGGTTCCTTCCACTACCGTTCAGGTACGTGCTGGTATCCAGGGTCTCGCACTTCCAGGTGCTGTTGCTGGTTCCCCAATCATCAACGACGACGTTGCAGCTATCGTAGCTAGCACTTCTTACGACAACGTTGGCGTAACAGCTTTCTTTGCTCGTCCATACGCTGGTTCTAAAGACAAGTTCCAGAATGCTGGTACTATTGGCGACCTCTTCGGTGCTATCGTTTCCGCTGATTTCGACGTAGTAACTGTTTCTCCTTACTTCATGTTCTCCAACAACGGCGAGAACTCTGCACTTGGTTACGACAATCTTGCTGGTACTGCTGGTAAAGAAGCTCAGTGGATCGGTGTTGCTGTAGAAGCTGCTCCAATCGAAAACCTTACCCTTACATTCGACGGTATCTACGGTAAAGTTGATACCCTCGACGCAGGTTACTTCGTAGCAGCTAAAGCTGCTTACGCAATGGATTTCGCAGTTCCTGCAATCCTCGCATGGTACGGTTCTGGCCTCGACGACGATGGTGACAACTTGTTCCCAGTAATCAACGGTGGTCTTAACTTCGTTCCTACTACTCTCGTAGGTTTCGGTGCTGCTGCAACTTCTGAAGATGCTCTCTTCGGTAGCGCAGCTGGCAAATGGGGCGTATCCCTTCAGGCTTCTGAAATGTCCTTCATCGAAAAAGTATCTCACACTTTCCGTGCTACTTACATCCAGGGCACTAACGACGACGACTTCGCATCTGTTGCAAGCCTCAGCGACTGGACCACCGATGACAAAGCATACGAATTTGACTTCGTAACTACTTACGCAATGTACGACAATCTTGATCTCATCGTTGACCTTGCTTACGTAGTAACTGATCTCGACGACGCTGCTCCTAGCACCGACGACGTTTTCAAAGCTGCTATCGGCGCAAAATACAACTTCTAATTTAGAAGTAGTTTTCATAAAGTCAGTGAGCTAACAGCCACTATAAGAGGTACCCTGGCGGGTACCTCTTTTTTTGCGTAAAAAAAGCCCCGTTACACGATGTGTAACGGGGCTTTTTCATTTGTACGGTAACAGTTCAATCTATGCGAGGGAAGATAGTCCCTTGCGTAGGGCATACAGTGTTGCTTGCACTCTATTGGAAAGATGTAATTTGGTGAGAATATTATTCATGTGCGTACTTACTGTCGCTTCACTTACTGTGAGGTCCTCGGCAATTGTCTTATTGCCTTTACCCTTCGCAACGAGCTGGAGAATTTCTACTTCTCTTGGGGTGAGCGGATGTGGCTCAGCATGTTTATGCTCGCCCGGTGAAGCGATAATTGAAAGAGCTTCGAGGGCAATTGATGGTGTAAATGCAGGTTCTCCACTTTGAACTTTGCGTATATTCTGCGCAAGGTCCGATAATGAAATATCTTTGAGTAAGTATCCCATTGCACCTGATTTGATAGCAGAAAATACGGCGTCTCCAGAAGTATTATGCGTAAGAATGACAATTTTACTGGAAATGTTGCGTTTTTTCATTTCTAAACTTGTCTGGATACCATCCATGACAGGCATTCCAATATTCATGAGAATGACATCAGGTAAAACGAGTTTTACTTGAGAAAGCGCATCTTCGCCATTTGAAGCTTCTCCAACGATGGTAATATCATCATTTGTAGAGAGGCCTTCGCGTAAACCCATCCGAAATATTTCGTGATTATCAACGATAAGAATACGAATCGGTTTGTTCGGGCTGTTTTTCATTGTTCTAATCCAGCTAATTTAAAGAAGAGATAAAGTGTGTGTCATCCATTAAAACATAGGGCAGTGTATTCTGGTCGATTTGTGAATACAGTATGGAGGAACAGGTGTTAAGTGTGCCTTCAACCCATGTTACAAGGTTAGCAGTGGTCAATCTGCGTGCTAACGGAGCTTGGTCGGCCTATAAGGCAAGCCCGTGTAAATATATGTTGAGTAGCTCATGAGCGTCATCTTCAGCAGAGTTACCAACCGTAGAAACAATTCGTCGTGTCATTGCTCCATCGATCGAATCAATAAAAAAGATAGCTGTTCTATTGGCATCCATTGGGCGTAATAATTTTTTAGAAATTCCATCTTCAAATGTACGTGCAAAAATATTAATCATTTCCCAGTACGTTGAAGTTTTATCGTTAATGTCTTTCTCAATGAGAGTAATAAAAGTAAGTTGTAATTCGTAATATACAGCTTTATTTTGTTCGATATGAGTAAAAGACAGATGAATATATTTTTCAAGCTTATCCAATGGATTAATGTCGCTGGCGAAAACTTTTCGAATATTGCGACTCAACGGTTCAAAGCAATGCCCTGCAACAGAAAGTAAGAGTTCATTTTTATTTTTGAAATAAAGATACAGCGTGCCTTTTGCTATTCCAGTCTGATTAGCAACTTTATGCATAGTAAAATTTTCCAGACCGTGGGTCTGAATTATCGAAACTCCGCTTTCTAGAATTGAATGGCGGGTTTTTTGTTCTGCTTTTTGCTTACGTGTTATCTTTATTGTCACAGTCGGAGTGTCTTTCTGGTTACAGTGAAAAATGAATAGTTATTCATAAAATGACCAATAGTCATTGCATGAGTATTACTCCTACAGGATGAGTAAAAATAAAGTCAAGCTCACTGTTTAGGTAACCAGTGCGAATTGTGTACGGAAATCGAGACGGAGTGTAACTCAGGTTAGTGGTTTGTCAGTAGAAAATAATACGTATTTTATATTTTGTTTTGTCGAAACATTTGCATGTAAAAAAGCCTTGCCGACTTTTGTCGGCAAGGCTTTACGTTGCATGCAACTATCTATTGTGAATAGACATATCTGCCTAGATAAAACGAATGGTGAGTCGAGGTAGTATGTCTGAAGCACAAATAGACATGCATTAGCAACGGTGCCGACGGCGGACAAATAACATTTCGTTGAGTCTGGCTACATAACCAGAACGTAACGCCAGCCGGCAATAACAATCATTCCAGTCACGATAGTTCCGAAGAAACTTTTTGTACGGATGGCAACAATGAATACAGGTAGTGAGGACCATAGGTACATGTTGTCAAACGAAAGGGAAAAATTACCTTCATGAATAAACAAAGACGGGGCGAGTAGGGCACTTAAAATTGCTGCCGGAACATAACTGAGCCATTGGGTAACAATGGCTGGAAATTGCTTATTAGAAAGAAGAGCAATCGGTAGTAACCTAGGGATATAAGTAACGACCATCATGCCGACTATTGTCATCAAAATTACTTCTTGCGAATATTGCATAAAACAACTCCTGCTGTTGCGCCGATGATAGCGGCAAGGATAACGCAAAGCTGTTCTGCGCCTGCCAGATATAATCCAATGGCTGCTCCGGCTGAAATGAACGCCACGATTGCATGCATGTTCGATTTTATTTGCCAAACAAGTAGCACGACGAACATGGCAGGCAGCGCGTAATCAAAGCCTAGTGGTCTAATGTCAGCAACAAGATGTGAACCACATACACCTAAGAGGGTGCCTGTGACCCAACAGAAATGCGCAATGCAGTTAACTGTGACAGCCTGCGTTTCACCAAAGTTGTTCCGGTCAATATTCGCCATGTGTATGGCAAAGCTTTCATCAATGAGTTGAAAACCAAATAGTAGCTTTCGCGACATTGGAATTTTTGAAAGATGCGGAGCTATAGCTGCGGACATAAGGAAATGCCGTAGGTTAACAATAAAAGTCGTAATGATAATTGTAATTGGCGACATTGATGCCGCAAACAGGCTGACAGCAATAAACTGTGAGGAGCCTGCGAAAACAAGAAACGACATGAGTACTGTCATGTGTCCGGGGAGTCCGTTTTTTGTAGCAAGGACGCCAAATGTAAACCCTACAGGGATAAAGCCCACGATAATCGGGATGGCCTGCTTGAACCCATCCATTATGCCTGAGCGTAAGGTGCTCTTTTCATAATTTTCGGATGTAGCTGTGTTTTCAATTACTTCGCTTTGCATATCTAATTCCTTCTAATGCGTTTCAATCTGCTTGAATTGAAACATGAAATCTGGCAACATAACAGATGCAGTTTTTACAAAAAAACGATAAGTACAGATTAGAAAAAGCAGACAGGTATGGCTATGCAGATGATTTCAAAAGATTTTAAATATCAGAATTTAGAGCATTATTTGATTGATATGATTGAAACAGGGCGATTCGATGTGGGTGAAAAGCTTCCATCATTGCGCGATGTCAGTCAGAAAATGAATGTGTCGCTTGCGACAGTAACTCATGCATATATGGAATTGGAAAAGAAAGGGATCATTGAAGCGAGACCCCGTTCCGGCTATTACGTACGACAGAAAGTTGCCCATTTACCTATTCCGGATTCTCCAGAGCATAATGTGCAGCGAGGGAACCTGAGCAGAACACAACTTATTCAAACTGTACTCGGTATTGTCGGTGAGAAAGGGATGCTTCCGTTCGGCTGCATCTGTGCAGATAGTTCATTGCTTCCCCATAAGGCGCTGGCTCGAATAATGAATTCAGTTCTGCGGTCAAGTGGTCAGGATATTGTGGGTTATGAGTCAATTCAGGGAAATCCTTTGCTTCGCAAACAGGTCAGCTGGCGAATGCAGGAGCACGGCTGTCGGGTTACTAGCAATGATGTTCTGGTGACTTTCGGGGCAATGGAAGCACTGTACTTAGCGTTACGTTCCACTACGCGTCCCGGTGACAATGTTGTTATCCAGTCTCCAACATATTTTTGTTTTCTTCAGCTGCTGGAAAATCTTGGTTTGAGAGCTATTGAAGTGGCGTCTTGCCCAACGAACGGAGTTTCTCCGCGTGATCTGGATAGAGCATTTTCACGGTTTGATATCGCAGCTTGTATTCTTGCACCAAATTTCAATAATCCTGACGGCTCGCTTATTCCTGATGTTGTAAAGAAAGAGATAGTTACCCTTTGTGAGTCATACCATATACCGTTGATTGAAGATGACGTATCCGGTGATTTGTATTGCGATACAGACGGACGCCCGCGTCCTCTTAAATCTTTTGATAAGACAGGGAATGTCATTCACTGCTCCTCTTTTTCTAAGACAATCGCACCGGGATTCCGTGTCGGGTATATGATTCCGGGTAAGAAGCTGGATAAAGCTCTTGAGATTAAGGCAACAACAAATGTTTCCTGCTCTACACCTACTCAATTAGCAGTGGGAAAATACCTTGAAGAAGGGCTTTACGACAGACACTTGCGCAAATTGCGCACATGTATCTGCAATCAGCGTAGCACGATGCAGCAGTATCTTCCGGAATATTTTCCTGAAGGGACGCGAGCAACGCAGCCTAAGGGTGGCGGTGTGCTGTGGGTGGAATTACCGAAACAGGTAGACGGAACAAAGCTCTTTTTTGATGTAAAAAAGTACAATATCAGTATCTCACCGGGCGCTATCTTTTCTACGAGCGATAGTTTTACTAACTTTATTCGCCTATCTTGTGTGGGATTCTGGAATGAGGATATGCGTGCAGGGTTGGAGACCATCGGGCGACTTGCAAAAGAGCAGATTGAACAAAACGGCTAAGCCATATTTTGATTTTTCAATAAAAAGCCCCTGCCTGCAATATGCGGACAGGGGCTTTGGTCTTATTTAACTAACCTTTTTGCAGCGTGTGCATCATGCCTTTTAGTGAATCAGAAACGCCGGAAAGGGTGTCTACAGATTGCTTTGCCTGTTGCATTTTATCAGCGGTGACAGTGGAGATATGGCTGATCTCATCGATTGCCTGAGTAATCTCTTCACTGGCAGCTGACTGCTGTTCTGCAGCCGTTGCGATGGCTCTAACCTGATCGGTTGCCGGAGTAACTTTTGAGACAATTCGTCCGAAAGCATCGCCGGATTCCGTTACAAGTTTGGTGGCTTCTTCAACAGCTTTGGCAGTGTTGGTCATTGCATCAATATTCTGATGTGTTCCGGACTGGATGGTCTGAATTGCATTGCCGACTCGTCTGGTTGCTTCCATCGTGTTTTCAGCAAGTTTTCGAACCTCATCCGCAACAACTGCGAATCCTCGTCCAGCATCACCGGCACGTGCGGCCTCGATGGCTGCGTTTAATGCCAGTAAGTTTGTCTGGTCAGCAATGTCACTGATCACATTCAGAATGTCGCTGATAGATTCAACCTGTCCGCCAAGCTCGCCCATCTCTTTTTTGAGATGCTCGCTGAGGGAGTATACATTCTGAATTGTGGAAACTGAGTGCCCAACAACTTTCAGGCCGGACTGTGCTTCATGGTAAACAGATTCAACACTGGTTGCAGCTTCAGATGCGTTTCGAGCTACTTCCAGAATAGTACTGTTCATCTCTTCCATAGCTGTTGCAGTTTCACTGTTTCGTGTGTCCTGCTGCTCAACCCCTTCAGAGGTAGTCCGAACTTGTGTATCGAGTTCAGAAGAAACATCAGTCAAATTATGAACTAACACTTCAAGCTGACCCGCAGCGGCAAGTTGACCGTTGCGATGTGCTTTAATTGCTTCTTCTTGCGCTTGTTCAGCTCTTGCCGTGGCGCGCTCAGCTTCTTCAGAACGGAGCTGAACTTCTTTCATATTCTTATCGATTTCTTCCATATTTTTCTGAAGAGTTCCTGCCATGCTGTTTACAGCATTCTGCATTTCAGCAATTTCATCCTGTCCTTTTGGATTACAGCGGACAGTAAGATCGCCTTCAGCAATTTTGGAAATAACAGAAGAGGTTTCGATAATTGGTCGTGAGATAAGCGTAACGAGGTAGAAAATGCCTGCGAGAGCAACCAGAAGACCGGCAATACCGGTTATAAGAAGAGTTCTGGTAATCTGGTTTGCGTGTGCAAGAACAATATCCATTGGCACTGACAATGAAACAACCCAGTTTTTCTGGGAGTTGCCGAAGGTTACAGGTACTAATACACGTAACTCTTTGTCTGTTTCACTTACAGTAATGTCACCGCGCATTGCTTTTTGCAGCAAGGACGCGCCGCCTTGAACAGATGACGCAAAAGATTGTCCGAACAGTTCCGCCTTGCGTGTGGCAGCCTGAATATTGCCGTCAAAAGCAATCAAGCTCATGGTGCAATTGCCGTCAAATGCTTTGATGTCGTTAACAATGTTTTTTAAAAATCCAGCGGATAAATCTACACCAACAACGCCGATGGCTTTGCCATTTACGAGAACAGGTACAGAAAGACTGGATACACTGTATTTTGAACCAGCGGTGCTGGTATACTCTGTTACAATTGTTGCTGCTTCTTCGCGAGTATTACGACTGTAGGTGTACCAAGTGCCGTTAAGATCGGTACACGGTGCTAAATCCATCGCTCCGTCTGACTTACTCCAGTACGGAATAAATCTGCCGTCCGCAGCGCTAAATCTCCCATCATCCTCATAGCGACTGTCTTCCCCGTCAAAAGCCATTGGCTCAGTGGCCATCCATACACCGTACAGTCGGTGCTGTTTCAGTGCAATTTGCTTCATGATGCGGGCAACATGTTCACGATCTGGTTTGTTTTGGTAAGATTTAACACCTTCAACTGTGTTCGCTAAAGTACGAGCAACAGCAAAGCCTTCGTCAAATTCCTGTTTGACGAGCAGTGCCTGTTTTTCCGCAGCATCCTGTGTCATGACACGCGCAGTTTCAATAGCTGCTGTACGCGTGAAGTTAATGGTTACCGCAAGTAACCCTCCTATGAATACAATCGAACATCCCGAAATGATTAATAGAAGTTTCATTTTAAGAGATTTGAACTGCATAGTTCCCTCCAGTGTGGTGAGGCTAGTAAGTATTCATTACAAGATTAAGGCGAGTGTAGTGAATTAATATGACAGGAGCAAAATAGAAACGTGCATAATGATTCTAAAAGGTTATCTCTCTCATATTATGGGGTTTTCCTAATAATTCTTCTCGGTGCACAACGGTTTAGCTTTAATCAAAAGTGCGAAATTTTACATCTTTTACATGACAGGAGGCGAATTATAAAAGCGGTCTTTAGTAATGAAAAAAGAGCGGTTAGACTATGGAGAAGGAGTGCCTTTTTTCTTTTTATGATGCAGTTAATTGTAAAATAGATAGTACATCTTTAATAATAGAAGAAGAAAAGATGTTTTTATTTGCAGAAAATATTTTGGAAAAAAGTGTTGAAATTATGACTCGTGTTTAAAGAGGTTTGTTGTGTTAAATAGCATGTTCCATAAAAAAAAACGGCTCTGTTTATACAGAGCCGTTTTTGTGTGTACTGGTCACACTGAAGATAGTGTGTGGCGTATTTTGAGTTATGGCATTGTGGCTAAATGGCAACAGGCTCTACGACCCGGTGCAATTTCGGTATCTACCGGAGCTGCCTTTCGGCATATGTCCATGACATGCGGACAACGCGGATGGAAATGGCAACCGGACGGCGGATCCAATGGTGAAGGAATTTCACCTTCCAGCGGGCTGAAATCAACGCCGCGGCGGTCAAGACGCGGTACTTCTTCCAGCAATGCCTGAGTGTATGGGTGGAATGGACTGCTGAAAATGTCATCCACAGATGCAACTTCAACAACGCGCCCGAGATACATAACCGCAATTCTGTCGGAGATGTGCTCAACCACACCCAGATCATGACTGATGAACAGACATGTCAGGTTCAGCTCATTACGTAGATCCATAAAGAGGTTAAGAATCTGTGCCTGAATGGACACGTCCAATGCTGCTACAGACTCATCGCAAACAAGGCATTCCGGCTGCACAGCCATAGCGCGGGCAATGCCGATACGCTGGCGCTGGCCACCGGAAAACTGGTGCGGGTAACGATGCGTGTATGATGGATCAAGTCCGCAGCGAAGCATCACTTTTTCAAGGTAGCCATCAAGTTCGGAAGAGGTGGTCAGCTTATGATACAGCGGAGCCTCACCAATAATATTGCGGACACGCTTACGCGGGTTAAGTGATGCAAACGGGTCCTGAAAGATCATCTGCACGTTAATATTGTACTCTTTAAGGTCTTGACCCTTCAGAGTATCAACATCCTGCCCTTTGTAATAAATTTTACCTTCACTGCGCGGAAGAATGCCGCACAGCATACGCCCCAGAGTGGATTTACCACAGCCGGATTCTCCTACAAGACCGAGCACTTCGCCCGGCATAACAGAGAGATTTACTGAATCAACTGCCTGTACCCGTTCCTCACGCAAGTTGGAACCAAGGGAACGGGCAATACGTCCGGCTAAGTCGAGCTTTTTAACAAAAACGCGGCTTAGTCCTTCACATCGAAGATAAGGTGTATTGTTATCGTTCATATACGTTTCCGTTGCATGGATTACAGGTTTGGGTGGAAACAGCAGACACGACGGCCGTCGCTTATTTCTGTCACAGGCGGTTCACATAAGCATATATCTGTCGCTTTAGGACATCGCATGCGGAAGGAACAGCCATCCGGCAAATTGATAAGAGAAGGCGTCATACCCGGAATCTGGTAGAGCGGTTCACCGCGATGGTTACGGCTCGGCACAGATCCGACAAGACCTTCGGTGTATGGATGCAGTGGTTTATCGAGAACAGCTTCAACAGTGCCTTCTTCGATAATTTTGCCTGCGTACATAACAGCGACACGGTTTGCCAGACCGGCAATTACAGTAAGGTCGTGCGTAATCCACATGAGAGACATGCCTGTTTTGCGGCAAAGCTGCTGCATCTCAGACAAAATCTGACTCTGAATTGTTACGTCCAGCGCGGTTGTCGGTTCGTCCGCAATAATGAGATCAGGACGGTTTACCAAACCTGTTGCAATGGCAACACGCTGGCGCATACCGCCGGAGAACTGATGTGGGTAGGCTTTAATCCGTTCTTCAGGAGATGGAATACTCACCATTGCCAGCGCTTCAATTGCACGTTTGCGTGCTTCTGCTTTGCTGACTTTTTTATGTGCCCGTACTGCTTCGATCATCTGGGTATCGATGCGCAGAACCGGGTTCAGCGTCATCATCGGGTCCTGAAAGATCATAGCAACTTCGTTTCCGCGGAAATTGCGCCATTCTTCAACCGACTGCGTTAACAGTTCACGACCTTTGAATTTGATCGACCCGCCAACAACGCGCCCGGGTTCATCCACAAGTCCCATAATGGAAAAGCCTGTTACGGATTTACCACTGCCGGATTCGCCGACAATACCCACAACTTCACCCTTATCGATATGGAGGGAAATGCCGTTAACGGCTTTTGCCACACCGGCGCGCGTGAAGAAGTGTGTTTTAAGGTGCTTGATTTCAAGAAGTGGAGTGCTCATCGTTTCAACCTCGGGTTCAGAACGTCACGTAATCTGTCACCAACAAGGTTGATGCTTACAATAAGGATAAGCAGGGCAACGCCCGGGTAGAAGCTGATCCAGTAGTATCCACTCTGTAGGTATTTAAAACCGTTGGAGATAAGCAGACCAAGAGATGGCTCGGTAATAGGCATACCAAGACCAAGGAAGGAAAGGGTTGCTTCAAGTGCAATGGCACTCGCTACTTTTACGGTCGAGATTACAATAAGTTCCGGGGTACAGTTCGGTAATACATGCGAAAACATGATCCTGCGTTGCGGTAAAGCAAGGCATTTTGCTGCTTCAACATATTCTTTGCTGCGCTCAACAAGTACGTTGGAGCGAATGGCACGGGCATAATACGCCCACTGAACCAGAATCAGAGCAAGGATGATTTTATCAACCCCCTTACCGAGAATCGCCAGCAGGATAAGTGCCACAAGAATTGCCGGAAAGCTGAGCTGTAAGTCAACAATACGCATGATGACGGAATCTGTTTTACCACCCACATAAGCAGCCCACAGTCCGATAACTGCACCGATAACCAGAGCGACAAGGGTAGATACAACACCTACGCCAAGAGAAATGCGCAATCCGTAAAGGATAGAGCTGTACATGTCTCGACCCTGACTGTCTGTACCAAGCCAGAAAGACATGGAGTCATCGAATGAAGTGGAACCCGGTGCGAGCTTGCCGTCCATAATATCAATAGACATTAAATCGTACGGGTTTTGTGGTGCAATGTATGGCGCAAACAGCGCAACACCGATCATAACAATAAGAATGACCAGTCCGAGAGCTGCCACACGGTTTTCAAAAAACTCTTTTACTGCCTCTAGGAACAGGGATTCATTTTGAACCGCCGGAGCCACAGCAATAGCTTCTGTAATATTTTCTGCCATATCAGATCCTTGCGGTTATCGTTCCTGACCGAGGCGAACACGCGGGTCAAGGATGGAGTACATTATGTCCACAATCAGGTTAATGATGATGAACATAGTTACAGTGATGAGCAGGTAGGCAACGATAATCGGGCGATCAAGTACGCCGATGGAGTCGATAACCAGCTTACCCATTCCCGGCCATGCAAAGATAGTTTCAGTAACTACTGCAAACGCAATAAGGCTACCGAACTCCATACCGAGAACTGTAATAACAGGAATCATGATATTCTTCATAACATGCAGCCCGATAACGCGAGTTTCTGATAACCCTTTTGCGCGGGCAAACTTTACGTAGTCCATCTGCATGTTTTCCTGCACACCAGCGCGTGTAAGGCGGATGGCAAGAGAAGTTTTAAAAAGGGCAAGGTTGGTGGCTGGCAAAATAAGATGCGCAAGGCCGCCAAGCGTCAGGAAGCTTACCGGTATGCCCAGCAGCATTACCGTTTCGCCTCGTCCCCCTGATGGTAACCAGTTTAGCTGTACCGAAAATATAATAATAAGCATAAGCCCGACCCAGAATGTTGGCAGGCTGAAACCAAGAATGGAAAAGCGCATAATATTGCGTCCAATCCAGTGGTTTGCTTTCATACCGGCAACCATACCGAGTGGAATACCAAAAATTACAGCGATAAACATAGCGGTAAACGCAAGTTCCAGTGTAGCCGGAAGACGATCAAGAATAACCTTGAGAGCCGGTTCGTTGTACACAAAGGAGTTGCCAAAATCACCGTGGAGTGCGCCTTTAAGGAAGATGGCGTACTGATCCCACAGCGGTTTATCCAGTCCCAGTTCATGGACAGCGCGTGCATATTCAGCCGGAGTTGCATCTGGTGCAATCAGGATATCGATAGGGTTACCGATGTAGAATACGCCTACAAAAACCAATAGGGACATAACGAGCAGAACGACAGCGCTCTGCGAAATACGACGTATGAGGAAAGCGAGCATAAATTGATGACGCTCCAAAAAAGCCAAAAGGGGTAAAAACAGGCTGAAGGGACGTGATGGTCACGTCCCTTCAGAATTATAACAATAAGAGTAGCTTATGATCGACACAACAGTGTCGTGATGTAAAGCTAAACCAAGATGCTATTTAACAACACTGATATGACGTGGAAGGGTGTAACCGTCAGTACGTCCTTTGTAGTCGAGGTCTTTTGTCATACCCCAAACGTTCACTTGATAGTGAACAGGAACAATACCTACTTCGCCAAGACTAATTTCAACACCTTCAATGAGAAGTTCGTTATGTTTTTTAGGATCAACAGTAACGAGTGCTTCTTCGAGCAACTGGTCAACCTTAGGGTTGGAGTAACGACCGCGGTTAGCAGAACCGAAGCCTTTATCTTTGTCGTAAGTGTGAAGCAGTGCGCTGAGGCAGTTGGAATGTTCACCGGTGTCAGTGGCCCAACCAAGAAGCATGAGGCTGAATTCAAGTTTGGAAGCTTTACCGAAGTATACACTCTTAGGCATTGTGATTACTTCAGTTCTAATACCAACCTTGGTCAGCATCTGAGCAATTGCCTGTGCGATATCGCCATCGTTTACGTAACGGTCGTTAGGGCCGTGGATGGTGATTTTAAAACCGTCAGGGTAGCCAGCTTCTGCGAGCAGAGCTTTAGCGCCTTTAGGGTCATATGCTTCAGGCTTAAGTTTTTTACTTGTGCCTTCGTAACCTTCAGGAACCATCTGCGCGGCAGGAACAGCAAGGCCTTCCATGATGCGTGCAGCGATAGCTTTACGGTTAATTGCCTTAGAAATAGCTTTACGTACGCGTACGTCTTTCAAAGGGTTTTTGATTTTGTTACCGTCGTTGTCAGTCACCATCGGTGAGTAATCGCGGTCAGAATCAAGGTGCAAGTAGATAAGGCGAGTAGATGGAGATTTAGCAAGAGTAAGTCTTGCGTCTTTAGAAAGGTGAGCTACGTCTGCCGGTGGAACGAAGTTGATGAGATCAACGTCGCCGGATTTGAGCGCTGCTACACGTGTACCATCATTAGTAATAGGCTTAGCAATAATGGTTTCCCAAGGCTGTTTTTCGCCCCAGTAGTTATCGTTACGTTTGTAGATAATGGAGTCACCACGTTTCCATTCAACCAACATGTAAGGGCCGGTACCGATAGTTGCTTTACCTGAGTTAAAGTCAGCTGTGGTAGCGCCTTCACCGTATTTCTTAGAAACAACGTTGAAAGTGGCAAGGTTACGTGGAAGAAGAGGGGAAGGACCTTCTGTGTGGAATCGGATAGTAAGTGGGTCCACAATTTCAATTTCTTTAATGGCATTAACCATGGCTGTGAAAGAAGACGGGCTGTTAGGAACAGTAGGGATACGTTCGATAGTAAATTTAACGTCTTCTGCAGTAAACGGAGAACCGTCGTGGAAAGTAACGCCTTCACGGAGTTTAACTTCCCATACATTATCGCTTACTGGAGACCAGGAAACAGCGAGACCCGGCATCAGTTTCTGACGTTCATCCTGACGGATAAGTTTGTCGAAAACATAAATTGCCTGTTCGTTGTTTGCATTCACGTTATGGAAATGCGGGTCAAGAGAGGTTGGTTCACCTTTCAGACCGATAGTCAACGTCTGTGCAAATGCACCGGAGGCGCATACGAGCAGCAGCATGCAGACGGTGACGATAGCCATAAATTTATTACGCATAAATATCTCCTTGCTTGTTAGTCTCACTCAAAACCGCGCGACTATACGAGAAATAAGCTTGAGAATCAAGAGAGTCTGAAGAAATCCGCATGAGTCGCCGCTTTTTTGCGGTGATTATATCTAAACCTGCCTAACAGTGCATACAATAAAAAGTAATTTCTGTCTTGCTGAAACTGACAAAAAAGTAAGGAATTAGACGTGATTAAGAATGTACGAAAGTTCATCAATGAGCATGAACAAAACATGGTCTCACTGCTTAAAAAATTAGTTGAAATAAATAGCTACACTGGAAACAAAGAAGGCGTGAATGCAGTTGCCTCGGTCATCCAGGCAGAATGCGAAGCAATAGGGCTGCATGTTCGCCGTGAATCCAGCGAGCAGGCAGGAGACAATCTCGTAATTGAAACGCAGCTTCATAAGGAAGGAAAAAAAGGTATTCTCATGTGCGGTCACATGGATACCGTTTTCCCTCCAGAGCTCGGATTCAACACTTTTACGCACGATGAAACAAATTTCTATGGTCCTGGTGTGGCAGACATGAAATGCGGTCTTGTTGAAGGTATCTATGTTTTAAAAGCGCTCGATGCGCTTGGGCTGCTTCAAGACATGTCCATAGTCTTCATCTGCAACTCTGACGAAGAAACCGGCTCAATTAATTCTTCTGAACTCATTTTGAAAGAAGCCAGAAACAGCTTTGTAGGATTCGTGCTCGAATCTACCAGAGCAGGCGGTGAGCTTGTTATCGGTAGGAAAGGGCGCATGACTTTCGAGCTGGAAGTTACAGGTGAAGCTGCACATGCAGGAAACGTCGGAGCAGCTAAAGTCAGTGCAATCCTCGAGCTCGCGCGGCAGATTCAAGCACTTGAAGAACTCAATGATCTTCCTCAAGGACTAAGCGTCAACGTCGGAAAAATTGAAGGCGGAGTTGGTGCCAACACCGTATCCGAAAAAGCTCGTGCCATTGTCGAGTTTCGTTACACCAAGAAGGATAGCGGCGACAAAGTATGGGAAGCTGTTCAACAGCTTGCAGCAAAGCCGTTCACCAAAGGTACGTCCTGCACCGTCAGAACCATCACTGCGCGTCCTTCAATGGATACCAACGATGCAATCCTCGGCCTGTACGACATGATCAAAGAAATTGGCACCGAGCATGGGTACGACATTCAATGTGCCCAGTGCGGTGGCGGTTCCGATGCAAACTATATTTCTCAGACCGGAATTCCCGTTATCGACGGAATTGGCCCCATAGGTGGCAAGCTACATTCTGTGGATGAATACCTAGTGTCTAGCACTGTACCGGAGCGAGCAGTCCTTGCAACGCTCGTTATTGCCAAAGCTTGGGATTTATACTGCTGCAAATAAGTTGCGTTTAGGTGGTTGCCTTCGGCGAGTCTGCAACGCTGCCTTTGGTGAGTCTACGACGTTTTTAATTTTGTCTCCGACGGCTGGGGGAAACCTTGTTGAAACAAGGTTCTCCCCCAGACCCCTTTCCAAAAACTTTTATTTGCGAGGTCAGCACGTTTTTTACGTAACTCTCGGCTTTATTCCACTACCTTTCGTTAACTGAGAAAAGGCTGTCCTTCGTATGAAGGACAGCCTTTGTTATTTATTCAGACGGTGAAACCAACTCTCGGAAATATTACCCTCTTGTTTGCCTCACCCGCTAACATACCTTTAATACGATAAAAGCGAGGTAGCTTCTTCGTGGCTTCTAACGAGATAAGTTACGAACTGAAATCACGTAAAATCGGGGTCAAGGGGCGAGCCCCTTGCGGGCGCAGGGCAGAGCCCTTGCCCCTCGGAGAGTCGTCGAAGACCCACTGTAAGAAACAGAAAAATGTCAGAAATACAAAAAGGTGGAGTATCAAGTACTCCACCTTTTCTTTTGGCCGTGTATTCCGGCTGAACGTTGCGACAGAACATGTAGGTAAGTGTAAAAACACTTACGCCAGAAACAGGATTACTCGTTGCGATTTGCTTACTTAGCGATTGGCTCGGAGTGGAAAGTTTTGGATACGATAATCCATTCACCGTTGTTCTTGATAAGAGAAAGGTAGTCGGTGAAGAGGCGGTCAACGATTACGAGGTTAACTTTAACCATAGCGTAGTTAGCGTTGATGAAATCGATAGCGAGGATGTTGTCTTCGCGTGCCACTCCCGCGTCTTTAGAAGACTGACGGCTTGCAATACGTCCTTTAAGAACGTCGCGGCCTGCGATTGTTACTTCGCCGTTATCGATAAATGAAATGTGAGCGCCGGGATGGAAAACTTTTTCCATGGTATCTGCGTCACCTTCGTAAAGCATTACAAAGTAAGTTTCTAAAAATTCAATAATTTCTTTAATTTCAGCTTGCATGTCTTTTTCCTTGCAGAGGGAAACAGCGGGTATCGTTATGGGCGATATCTGCTGTTATCGAAAAACACAGACCCTAGATGCGCTAGCTGTGTTTTTCGGTAAAAGTATACTGTTTGTTCTGTCGCAAAATTCAGCCAGAATCGACCAAGGGAACACGGTTCCCTATTATGAAATCATATCTCTGCATAGATTGATTCTATGGGAGTGGATGTTAGGATAGCTGAAAAATGTTGTCCACCGAAAAGACCATGTTGTAGAAAAGAAATGCTCAGGTAGAGAATGGTGTACGATGGTTTCAATAATGCAACACTGTTCACTAGTGCAGTTTTAAATCTATTCAAATTTGAATAATACAATGAAAAAAGCCTTACATAAAATATGTAAGGCTTAAATAAGCTGTTATTACATTGTCTGGAGGTCATGAAACTTCGTGGGACAAAGAGTACCTACAAAAAGGCTGCTGATGGACAGCGGTAATGTAAAACAAACTTAGTAAAAACTATTTGCGATAATCGGTACGGCGAACGCAGAATGCTGCGTATTCGATGAGTGCGTTAATATCGTATACAGGAAGGCCGATACGTTTATGTACAGCGTGTGAGAATGCAGGAAGATCTGTGCATTCGAGGATGAGTGCATCAAGATTGTGTTCTTTTACAAGAGTGTCGGCTGCGTCGCAGATTTCATCTTCCATGCGATCCATATCGATATCGTCGTTTCTGCCTTCAATGATCGTATTCCAGAAGTAATCGTATCCTTCCATGCCTTTGATTACAAAGTCATTAATGTCGGAATTAACACCTTTGAAATGTGCTTCGGTGAGCGCTTTGTTGCTTGCGGTAAGAATACCGATGTTGGCATCTTTACCGTGCATTGTGCGAACCATTGGAGCTTGCACGAGGCTTGAAACAAGCACTGGAATGTTTACTTCCGCTGCAATTTCTTGCTGGAAGCGAGCCATAAAGCCGCAGCTTCCGGTGATGGCTTTTACGCCTTCAGCCTCAAGTTCTTTTGCTGCATCAATAAACGGCTGCATGAGATCCGGTGTCGGATTAAAAAGCAGGCGAGGAATATCGATGTTTTTGAGAACCTTGTGCACTGTCGGAAAATTAAATGTGTAGTGGTTGCGCAGGTGACCTTTTGGCTTCGCGAAAGAAGATTCAAGGCAAATGATACCTACTGGTACGTCTTGATATAAGTAGCCGCCTTTCAACATAACATTTCTCCAAACAAAAAAGTTAGACTCAGCCTAGAGTGGCAAAGGCTGAGGAGTGACCGGCACGGACTATTGCTAACGTATCCGTGCCGGAGCTTTGCGGAAGAATCACTCCATGCGTCCTTGGCTAAATAACTGTCAGTTGTCGTTGTGCCGATAGACAGTGAATACATTGCAGCCGGTTGTGGCAATGTGTTGTCTATGAGGAGGCAAGCATCCACTGGGATAGTGGTGGAATACCGGAACAACTTCAAATGACGAAAGAAACGTAAAGATTAATACAAAACTGCACTGAGCTGACTGTTTCAAAAAAATCGTAGCGTATGGATGTTGCGATTTGACTTTTTGTCACGTTTTGCACTGCACAGGCTTGTCTCAATCAATAAAGCAATGCTTTGTAAGTAACCTTACGTTGTTTCTAATTACTTTGCTTCGGGAAAATCACGTAATTCACGAACTGTAATCGGTCTAATTGGTGGACGGATGTTCAAGGCTCCAACATTAGGAACTTCACTGCCCAGTGCTTCTGCTGCAATTTCAGCAAGCGCTGCGCCGCACATTCGTCCCTGACAAGGGCCCATTCCACAACGAGTACGTAATTTGATTTCGTTCACGTCGTGGCAGCCTTCTTTGACAGCCTGACGAATATCGCCTGCCGTTACGCCTTCGCATCGGCAGACAAGTACGTTGTCAGCAACGTCAAAAAGACCTTTTTTAGGTGCAAAGAATGCATCTACAAAGCCACGAGGTGCGAGGGCTTTGAAGAGACGCTTCTTAGCTGGTTTAATTTGAAGCAGTGCGGCACTTTCGCTGAGTCTTTTGATATGACGGGCAACATCGATACCGGCAAGCTCGCCTTTGGCAGCGGCAGCATAAACACCATGGACTTTCTGTCCGTCACCTACAACGTAGATGGAGTCTCTGCTGGAGCGGCCGAATTTGTCCGTTTTTGCATACCAGTAACGCTGTGTTTTATCCCATTCATGTTCGAGCTGAAGCATACGGGAAACGTGCGTACGTGGAAGCATGCCTTCGTGGACAAGCAAGGTTGCTGCTTCGAGTGTTTTGGTTTTACCACCGTGGTTGAAGGTAACTCGTTTAAGTTGTTCATCACCTTCTGCCTTGATGTCACTGGCACCCATGTATTGCTTTACGCCGCTGCGGAACATGTTCACAACCATTTTGAGTCCCTTCAAAAGGAAGGGAACATCAACCAAGGCTTGTGGCATGTGCAGCATGGATGTGGCTTTGTTCTGAATGGGGCTTGTATCCAGAACACCTGCGATTTCAACACCCAATTCCGTAAGGTGGTTTGTAACCAGCGGAATAAGAGGGCCGTTGCCCGCAATGACAACAGGGCCGTGCGGTACCATGCCTGCACTTTTGTATAAAAGGTCGGCAGAACCCGCACTCATTACACCCGGTGTAGTCCAGCCGGGGAATGGTACAGGGCGTTCCATTGCGCCAGTGGCTACAATGATACACTGGGCTTTAATTTCACGTGCCGTGCCTTCGGTGCTGCAAAGTACGCGTCCAGGTTCTGCGTCCCATACTGTTGTCTTTGGCAGATAGAGTGCGCCGCTTTTGTTGAAGCGGCCTACAAGCTCGAGGCCGTCATTACGGTCTTCTTTAGACAGAAAGTTTTTGCTTGAGTTTTTGCCGGATACTGAACGGTAAATCTGACCGCCAGGTAACTCCTGCTCATCCAGAAGAACTACATCCAGACCATTTTCAGCGGCTGCGCTTGCGGCAGAAAGACCCGCAGGGCCTGCGCCGATAACGAGTAAGTCGTACTGCTGCTGCATTAGTATTTCTCCCTGAGGGTATTCTGGCGTTTAACCTTCATTCCTTCACGTACAGTAACGAGACAGGACTGCTGGTTAGGGACGCCGTCGATTTCCATCATGCACTCAAAGCAAACGCCCATGAGACATACAGGAGCACGGTTGTCACCTTTTACAGGGTTTTTGCCGGTGTGTCCGGCATGGCCGGGGCCGAGAACGGCAGCAGCTACAGAAATATCTGCAGGAACGGTAAGTGCTTCATCTTCAAAATAGATGGTTACGGTGTCCTGCGTGTTCGTTTTGTTTGTAGACATGAAAAAAGCTCCAAATAATGACTACGGCGAGCTACTTCTCGTCGAAACGTGAAAGCGTAAAGCTAGCTGCGGTTTTGCAAATATCGTTGCCCATAATGTAATCAGGCAATTCAGCGACATGGATAGCAGCAAGGGTAACAGCACTGTGGGCATTAAGAATAAAGCCGTTTTCGTGTCCCGGGATTTTGTCGTAAATCGGGAAACCGTCTTTCGGCCAAACTCGCAGGCAGCTCCATGTACGGATGATGCGAAGATCTGCAAGTGCAGGCCAGATGTCTGTTGCCCATTTTGCAACGTGGCAGAACTTTTCGGAATGGAGCGAAGTGTCTGTTCCCACGTATTCATGCTCAAACCCGATCATGATTGTGCCACCGCGAGTGCGGGTGATGCCGAGAAGCGGGGATGGCAGAATGTCCGGTACACGTTCTGTAAGGAAAACTTGTCCTTTATTCGGAACGACAGGAACGTTGACGCCGAATTTACCGGCGAGCTGACGGTTGCCAAGACCACCTGCAAGTACCAGACGGGTGCATTCAATCTCACCTTTGTCTGTTGTCACAAGGTAGCCAGAGTCTGTTTTGACAACATCAATCACGTTGGTGTCCGGAATAAGCGTGCCGCCAAGGTTGGTAATGCCATGACGTAATGCGAACATCAGTTTCAACGGCTCCACAAGGCCGTCTTCTGCACACCATGTTCCGCCGGTAACGTTCGGGCCGAATGTGACGTTCGGGAGCTTTGCTTCAAGCTCTTCACGAGTCATCATTGTGCCGGGATACCCTTCTTCGCCTGCTTCTTTACGGAGCGCGTCGAGATAGTCACTGCGTTTTGTAAATTCTTCTTCACCAAGGCAGGGGATGATGCCGCCGGACTCAGTGTATTCGATGTCGATGCCGGAAGTTTCTTTAAGATCTTTGGCAAGGTCGCCAAAAAGCTTGGAAGAGTTGAAGCACCATTCAACATAGTCTCTATTTCCCAGCGCCTTTGACTGACACCAGACGAGTCCCATGTTGCTTCGGGAGGCTCTGTCTACAGGAGGTGTTGCGTCTACTACGCCAACGCTGACCCCTTTTTTAGCAAGCCCGTAGCCCACAGCCGCGCCGGTGACGCCGCCGCCCACAATGAGCACATCAAAATTTTGTCGCATTATGCGATCCTCTTTTTACCTGCAGTAACGTCGTATCTGCTAAAAAATATTTTTAAGCAGCATCCAGATTTCCGGTGCAGTCTCCGTAATCTGGAGATAATGAGTAAATGGAAAAAAAGTAGCTGACAGAGTTACTCCGGCAAGGTTTATGCCGCCGGAAGTACGCCATGTTACGGCTTTCTGTAAGCTATTGCGTCAACTTCGATCTTACAGTCGCACATCATAGTTCCCTGAATGGTTACTCGTGCCGGTGCGTGCTCTATGTCGAAGAATTCAGCGAAAACTTTATTGAATTCAGCAAAGTCGCGTGGGTCATCAATCCATACGCCTACGCGTACAACGTCTTTCATTTCGTAGCCGGAGTTGGTGATGACGGTGACAAGGTTCGTTAACGTAAGACGAGCCTGATCAATCATGCTGCCAGCGTTTAATTCACCTTTTGCATCGCGAGGAACCTGACCGGTAACGTAAAGCCAACCATTTGCTTCCACCGCGTTAGAAACAGGAAGTCTTGGGTGTGTTCCGTGTCGTGTAATTGCAGACATTGTATGAATCCTTTTTGATCTGGGTACTCATGGCTTATTGAACCTGAAAGTACCGATGGATAATGGTAACCTGCGCTCTGGCGCTATGAAGGATTTTCCTAGAACGCAGGCACCACATGTACGCTTACGATTAAATCGAAGCAAAAAATTGCAATCTTTTTTATGTAGAATCAGCAGATTGACCCTGTTGTTTTGTTGAATCTGATTGTTGTGCAATTTGACTGTGTCATTCAACAGGGCACATAATTAAAAATAATGGCCGCCTGCAGCGCAGGCGGCCGCTTGGTCTAATCTTTTTTGTTTAAGCTTTTTACCCAGCCTACAACGTTAATGGCTACCCATGTAGCGCAAATAATGTTGGCGGCAAAGGAGGCATAGATAACGTACTTAACGATAACTTCCATATATCCTCCTACAGGAGTTTTTCAGGTACGAATGCACCTTTGGGCTCAATGTTTTTAGTTGCCATATGTACAACGAACAGAACAAGACAGTTGGCAAGGATGCCGACTAAGTTAGCCGGAATGCCATATGGTTCGTGCAGTACTTTATCACCCCAGATAAGGCAGGCTGTGAGACCGAAAAGGATAGCAGGTGCACCAGCGTATGGGGATATTTTGATGGTACCGAGTTTACCGGAAAGGGCGATAAGCAGTGGAGGAAGAACAGCTGATGGCCAGAGTTTGAATACGTACACCATGAGACCGAATACATCCTGGAAAAGGACAGCAACGGCGATAGAACCACCACCGATGATCAAAGTAGCCCAACGGGACTGCTTAAGCAGGGCGGCTTGTGTTGCCGTTTTATTAATGAATTCGTTGTAGATATCGCGGGTGTAGATAACCGCAGCGGTGTTAATGAATGAATCGCCTGTAGACATAACAGCAGCGAGCAATGCACCGAATACGATACCAGCGAGACCCATAGGTAACGTGTCACGTACGAGGTTGGTCAATGCAAGACCCGGCTCTACGTTTGGCTGTAGAACGAGTGAGGCAAGACCGATACCTGCGGTAGTGGCAAGGAAGAAGCCGTAGTAACCTGCAAAGATGAGAACACCTTTTTTGGAATCCTTGGCGGATTTAGCCGTTGCGTATCGCTGAATAAAGTACGGAGCACAGAATTCACCAAGCAGGAACGCTAGGAAAAATCCTAAGAGTTGTAATGGAGACCAGTCAGCAAAAGGCTGGAGTTTGGCAGCCATTTCAGGTGTTGAGTGAAGTACTTCCATTATGTGGTCGAAGCCACCGGCATTGTTCATAGCAAGGATACCACACAAGGAGATACCAAGTGCGAGAACAACGTACTGAACAGCATCAGTAAGTACTACCGCCAGCATACCGCCGGACCATGTGTAGGCAACTGTAATAACGGAAGAAAGAATTGCGGCTGGAATAATATCCATGCCTGTGGCGGTCTGAAGAATTCGACCCATAGCAAGAATCTGAACCCCGAACAGCGCGAGACAGAACAAAAATGCTACAATACTTGAGAAAAGGCGTCCCATTCGACCATAATACAGGCCAAATATGTCACCAATACTGTAAATGTTTTTACCGGCTTCACGCACTTTGCCTGCGATGAAAAAGCCGGACCAGAACTGGTTGATTACTACCCCGAGAAGACCTGCAAAAACTACAATGCCTGCCTTATGCATAAATGCAATACGACCAATTGTTGCCCCACCACCACACAGTGTTGCAGCAATTGTAGCAAATAGAATCGCAGTTGGCACACTACGACCAGCAACAGCGTAATCGTCGAAATTTTCGACCTTACTCATTGTGTAGATGCCCATCCAAATGACAAGCCCGAAGTAAAGAAATACTACGAGCATGTCTAACCAGTGAAGTCCCATGCATACTCCTCATTGTTTGATCGCTAATCGACATAAAGTCGTCAACAAATGACAGAATAGCGAGATTATTTTCGTACACTATTCAAAGACTGCATTTGCTATGAGCAAGGAGTATACCACTTGATTTTGTTAGTGTAACTGTATGATATTCTTAAAATAGTGCAGAAATTGTAATAGCTGCTCAATGTGTAACATTCTATTACAGTTGAGTGAATGTTCAATAAAAAAACAGGGCTGGAGTGCCCTGTTTTCGGTAAATAACAAAATTGTTTTTGTGTAATGACTCAGTGTGTAACGAATCTTTACATGTAATGAATCGTTACATCAGTTTTGTGAAAGGTCATATTTTTTAAGCTTTCTATACAATGTCGGTCTGCTTACACCGAGAGAACGTGCTACTTTGCTGATGTTGCTATCATTTTCATTCATCAAGCGCGCGATAAGTGCCTGTTCCATCTCTCCCAACATTGCTTCACTATTTGTATCCAAATTAGCGACTTCTGCCGGAACATTTGCGTGGTTTGAATGGTCGCTGTCAGATGCAATATTCTGCGCTGTTCGTGTATCTGTGTAATCAAGTCCAAGATCATCCGGCATGATCACACGTTGCTCACAAATGTTTACTGCACGTTCTACAGAGTTTTCAAGTTGGCGAATATTGCCGGGCCATGTGGCCTGTGAAAACGCCTGCAGGGCAGAGCTGCTGTATTCCAAATCCGGCTTTCCGAGGCGAGGGCGGATGCGGTGAAGAAATGTTTCGGCAAGTGTCAACACGTCATTTCCACGATCACGCAGCGGTGGAATTGTAATGTTCAATGTGCTGATACGGTAGAATAAATCTTCACGGAAGGTTCCGCGTTTAATTGCTGTGTCGAGATCTACGTTGGTTGCAGCAATAATGCGCAGGTCAACTTTTATGGTTTGCATATCTCCGACACGGTTTACTTCACCGGACTGCAAGGCTCGTAAAATTTTTACCTGCATATCAAGAGGCATGTCTCCGATTTCATCTAGGAACAGTGTGCCGCCATCTGCCAATTCAAATTTACCCGGACGTCCGCCTTTGCGTGCTCCGGTAAATGCGCCTTCCACATACCCGAATAATTCACTTTCAAGTAATTCGTTCGGAATAGCTCCGCAGTTGATGACAACAAATGGTTTGTTGTGCCGTGGGCTGGCATTATGAATCGCTTGCGCAAATAATTCTTTACCCGTGCCTGTTTCTCCATGAAGGAGCACGGCTGCATCGCCTCGTGCGGCTGCGTTTGCGACCTTTTTAGCTTCCTTAAGTGATGAACTGGAACCGATGATAGAATTGAACGTAAAACGAGCCTGAGAACCCGCCATTTCGTTTGCCAATTGCAATATCCTGTCGTGTTCTACGACCAAGAGCATACCGCCTGCACTTTCGCCGTCAGGCATTGTGATAGGGTCGAGGGTACAGACAAGCTGAAAGCGCGAATCGCCACGAATGAATGTTACTTCCCTTTCTGTGAACCCTTGCTTGGCGCGCAGAGTCTGCTTCCAGTTCATGCGTGTGCGTGTGAGCGCAGAAATATTAAGGGACTCTTGAGAATCCGGACTGTGAAGAGAAGCGCTGCTAGCATTACTTTGATCAAGTCCAAGAAGCGCTGTAGCTTTTTTATTGATCTGAACAATGTCTCCATCACCGTTGAGAGTAATGATCCCTCGCTGATCGGATTCCATAAGCGCAGTCATATATGTGTTACGGATAGCTATTTCGCGTGCTTTTTCAATTTCACCAATCTGAGATCGAATTGCCTTTGCGGTGAGAATAACCATACCGAGCGTGTGAATATGTACAGCACTGGCTAAACCGCTCAAAGCAATTACGCCGAGGAGCTTGCCGTTGTTGTCATGTACTGGTGTGGCTGAGTTGGTAATATGATGTGCGCGTTTGCAGAACATCTCTTTACCGGAAATTTGAATAGGGATGCCTTCAATGAGAACGAGTCCGATGCCGCAAGTACCTACAGCTTCTTCTGTCCAAAGATAACCGGGCATACAGTTACCCTTCTTGTAATGCGAGAGCAGGTGGGCATCTCCCAGCGTATGGAGAACATATCCGTCTGCATCAGCAACAGCCATACAGAAACCTGAACCCTGTAGAATTCGGTACAAGGTGGACATTTGTGTGGTCACAAGGTCGTAGAACGGCTGGCTGTCTTTTATCCGCTGCCGCAGCATTTCTGGAGATATTTTATATTTTTCAGGAGCAGAAGTCTGGTTAGGGTCGATCCCTGCGGCTCTGGAACGAGCATGGGATTCTTCGATGATTTGCACATGGCTGCGCGCTTTGAATTGCGTACTTACAAATAACTCACTGCCCTGAGCAGTTGTGTGTCGTGAACTAATGTTCTGCATTACTTCTTCCCCCAACAGAATGAGCAAAATAGGTGTAACATTTTGTTACGGTATACCCTGTGTATTGCGTAGAAAAAGTGTAAATGCAAGCGGGAATAAGTTGAGCAATATCAGGTAAATAAAAAGCCCCGACACCTAAGTGCCGGGGCTCATTATATCATCTATTGCGTTGTACTAAACAGATTCGTGTGCAGTACGTGCGATGAGGTCGTTCTGGAGATCTGGGGACAGATCTACGAAGTATGCAGAGTAACCTGCGATACGAACGATAAGGCTACGGTATTTTTCTGGATCTTTCTGAGCAGCAACCAAGGTATCTTTGTTGATAACGTTGAACTGTACGTGCCAGAGTTTAAGGTCGCAGAAAGTACGGATGAAGGATACGAGTTTATCGGTACCTTCTTCGCCTTCAACACACTTCGGAGTGAACTTGATGTTCAACATACGAGCAGCGCGATCGCGGTGGCCGTAGTTTTTAGAAGTGTAGTTAGAAAGAAGAACTGCGGTAGGACCGTTGTGGTCAGCACCGTGAGATGCTGATGAACCGTCAGAGAGAGCAGTCCAAGCAAGACGACCGTTAGGAGATGCACCAACTACTTTACCGAAAGGTACGTGGGAGGTGAACGGTACGTAACGTACGTCGTTGTGCATGCCGAGTTCTTTAGCGTATTTCTGACCGTAGAGAACGTTGAGGCTATCAACTTTGTTCGCTACTTCATCAGCGTACACGTCGTCGTTGCCGTAGCAAGGAGCGGTCATGAGGAGCTGACGAACGTCTTCTTTACCTTCGAAGTTGCAATCACAAGCTTCGATAACTTCTTTCATAGTAAGTTTTTTGTCTTCGAAAACGAGTTTCTTGATAGCGCAGAGTGAGTCTACGAGAGTACCAAGGCCCATGTGCTCGAAGTAACCCATGTTGATTCCTTCAGGAATCTGTGGGGTATGGAGATCAACACAATGCTTCATGCAGAGATCGTGCATTGCGGAACCCATTGGCTGAGCAAAGTGCTTAGCACGAAGGTTGTTGATCACGTACTGCTGGTAGAATGCAGTCTTGAGGAAGTGGTGATGCTGTTTTTCATAAGCATTCCAGAATTCGTCCCAAGAGTTCATTTCGAGTGGGTTGCCGGTTTCGAGGCCGAGAACTTCATCGCCATGTTTGAGCATTTTGCCGTTGTGCAGAACCATTTCGAGAGCTGCTACGAAGTTGATGTATGCACCACCGGATGTGTATGTGTCGCGGTTAGGCATACGTGCTTCGGTACAACCGGAAACAGCGTAGTCGTATGCTTCAGCAAAGGTTGCACCTTTGGAAACATAAAGAGGTACTACTTCTTCATCGTTGATGAGTTTAGGGAAGCCGGAGCCGTCCTTAATAGTCTCAGCAACGTCAGCGAGGTAGCGCTCTGGGGAACGGGAGTGAATACGCGCTGCAAGGTCAGGGTAGTGAAGCGGGAATTCACGTTTTGATTTAAGGAACATGTAAGTCAGTTCGTTGGTTGCGTCGCGACCTTCTGGAGTCTGACCACCAATTGTTACTGCTTCCCAGTGAGCGTAGCCTTCGTTGAAAGCGCCACCGGTAGGGGAAACGTAAAGGTCGATGAACTGTGCCATGCCAACCCAGAGACACTCGAGAAGTTCAAGAGCTTTCTCGTCGTCAATGATACCAGCTTCGATATCAGCCTGGTAGTATGGGTAGAAGTACTGGTCCATACGGCCATTAGATACGATTGTACCAGTTTTCTGCTCGATACGAGAGAACATCTGGGTGAACCACTGGGACTGAACAGCTTCGTGGAAAGTACGAGCTGGGTGCTCAGGAACGTGAGCACAAACTTCAGCCATTTTCTCGAGTTCAGCTTTACGAACTGGATCAGATTCTTTCTTAGCGAGTTCAGCTGCGAGTTCTGCGTGACGGCGAGCCCAAGTGATGATTGCATCACAAACGATTACGATACCTTCGAGGAAAGGTTTTTTCTCAACGTTATCGATAGGGGAAAGCGGATCGAGAGCTTCGATTTTTTCGAGAGCTTCTGCTTTAATGCCACCGAAACCACGTTTGAGGATCTTTTCGTAGTCGTGAACCCACTGAATGGAAGAACGGAAAGAAGAAGTTTCGTTAACGATGAAGCGGGAGTTAAGACCTTCAGGATCATCGTAAGAAAGTTTGTGAACTTCTTCAGGGAAAGATTTGTTGAGAGCTTCGTGGTAGGTTTTGCCCTGCCAGTAAGGAGCGATCTCTTCAACTACTACTTTAGCATCTTCAGGAGTAATAGAGAAAGGAGACTCGGTACGGTTTGGAAGATCTTCAACTGCAACACCAAGGAAGTCACCGTCAAGTTCAGGGTAGAGCAGACCGTAACGACCTTTTACACCACCACGACCACAAATGAGGTTGTCGTCGTCGATGTAAACGGTGATGTTTTCAGCTACGTGCTTCATTGCTTTTGCCCAACGCAGGCAGAGCATTTCACCTTCGGTCTCTTTCATGGAGTCGGTGAAGTATTTAGCACGTTCAATGTCGATCATTGGACGAACGTTGTCGAAGGTTTCGAGGATTTTAAATACACGCGGATGGGATGCGCGGTAGATATCTTCTTTGCCTTCAATTTTATCGAGCAGACGCTGTTCGTGAGGTGATACACAACAAGACATAACTGACTCCTGTGAATTAGGTTCAAAGTAGGCGACACATATATAATATGCGCGGTACCTGTGGGGTTGAAAATGCTGCGGCCGCTGTGTGCTCAGCAGCAGTAAATTTTATTCTCTTTAATGAGGATGCGGTCTTCAGTAGCTATTTTCAGTGATCGTTAGAACAAGCTACTGTGAGATTCGCGCCCTGTGGTTTTCTTAGAGCAAAGGTGATGCCAACATGTGCAGAAAGAGCGTTTTTAGTTACTATTTGACATAAAAAAAGCTGTTTTCATGGGGCGGGAAGAGTATTGATGAATTGCAAAAGAGGTTCAAAAAAATTGAAACACTGCCTCAATCCTATTGAATAAAGCGGAGTTTAGGCTTTTGAGCTTGGTGATGTTTTTAGCGCTTAGCCGGTACCAGAATTAAATTGAATGAAGGCGCGTTTGCTTTGTGAAAAATAGCTCGCAGCGGAGAAGGAAGGACGGAGGGGGTGTCCCTCTTGTTTAAAATGATTGTAAAAACGTTGCCTTGTTGCAACATTCTGCAAATGAATCTTGAATATTATTGTAAAATCAAAGTGTTGCATATGGTTGCATATTTGCCACCTTCGTTTATTTTTTGCATCGTTGCAACATCTCGCCCAAGTCGTTCCTGTAACATATTATAATTATTGATTTTGCATTATTGTCAGAAGTTGTCCCCCGCGACTATATAATGATGTGCTGAGTTTTTTATTGTCTGTTTGATCAGTCAGGAAGGTACGGTATCCGTGCATATTCTACATGTAGAACTAAAATCGGCTCGTGGATGAAATTTGAATATTATGGTTCAAGGGAGGTATGGGATAGTGAGTAGCTGTTTTTGCTTGTGAAGAAATGATACAAGCGTGTTTTGTTGCTTCTCTAGATTGGATGAGTAATCACTGTAACTGGATGTTTTTCAAGAATAAGTCTTAAAAACAGACAGTTGTCTATTGGTGATGTCTGTCAGGAGGTGGAAAGTGTCGAAAAGACAGCTAGTAAGGTGTCTGGTGCATTAATGCAACTAATGTTGCCGTAGTGCATCTTGGGTTTTAACTCGGCTTATCATCTTGGTATAAAAAGAAAAAAAACTTATAAGTTGCATTTATGAAACGTTGAGTTAGCATTTTTGCAACTTGAGAGGGACGTTTTTGCCCCAGATGCGCTTTTTTACACGCTGAGGAGCTCTAGAAAGTCAGTACGATTTATGGCGCCTGTCAGCTTGATTTACAGTCTGCATATTTTTTTTTATTTTTTTTCCTCTAACACGTTATATTTAAATGTTTTCCATGTCGTGTGAATCTCTTTTCACCTTTTTTATTTCAATCAAGGAGGTGAACTATGTATATTGTGCTTGCACGAAAAATCACAAATAATGACAAAAAACGTGCCTATTGGCACTGGTATTGCTGTTATATATCCGGAGCGTCTAACGGCTTTAAGACGTTCCGTGTTTTTTTCAATTTATTGGAGGACATATGCGCTATTTTATTAAATCCTTTATGTTGCTTCTCGTAGCTGCAGTACTAGTTGTCGGTGTTGCCTCTACAGATGCTCAGGCTCGCAAAATTACTCTTCGCCTCGGTCACCCGATGGCACCAGGTAACAACGTTACCCTTGGCTATGAGAAATTTAAAGAGCTCGTAGAAGAACGCTCTAACGGCAAGATCCGCGTTCAGCTCTACGGTAATGCTATTCTTGGTAGTGACCGTGTAACAATGGAATCTGCACAGCGTGGCACTCTTGCTCTCGCTTCTGCTTCTTCCCCGAACATGGCTAACTTCTCAAAAGCATTTATGGTTTTTGACCTTCCTTACGTTACCAGCCCTAAGTATCAGGAAAAACTTTACGCAGCTCTAGATAACGGAGAGCTCGGAAAGTACCTTGCGGCTGAACTTGAGAAGATCAACCTTAAGCCTATCATGTACAGTGAATACGGCTACCGTAACTTTGTTGCGACACAGAATGAAATCAAATCTGTGGCAGATCTTGCAAACATGAAAGTGCGTACCACTGCTTCTCCTGTAGAAGTAGCAGTAGCTTCTAAGCTCGGTATGAACCCAACCCCAATCGCTTGGGGCGAAGTTTACACAGCACTTCAGCAGGGTACCGTTGATGGCGAAGGTAACACCTTCTCCCTTCTCAACGATGCTAAGCACACCGAAGTTCTCAAGTATGCAATGGATTCTGCTCACAACTACTCAATGCACATTCTTCTTATGAACAAGAAGACGTTCGAAGGTCTTACCCCAGAACTGCAGGAAGTAATTGTTTCTTCAGGCCATGATGCACTTGTTTACCAGCGTGGCATTACTGCTGACCTCGAAGTAAAAGCTGTTGAAGCTTTCAAAGCACAGGGCATTAAAATTCACAAACTCAGCGATGCTGAGCGTGCTGAATTTGTAACTCTTACACGCCCTGTCTGGGACGAGTTCTCTAAAGAGATCCCTAAGGATCTTCTTAAACTTGTTCAAGATACACAGAAGTAGTTCCGTTAAGGGGCAGGCTTCTTAGCCTGCCCCTTTCTATATGCGGTTCTGCACAGGAGACAAAATGACAACTCTTTCCCAGAAGACGTCCTGGCTCGCTTGGCTGGACGACAACTTTGAGAAACCGTTCCTTTTTGCGGGGATGCTCAGCATCATTCTCATTATTACTTTTCAGACATTTTATAGATACGTTGGAGCGTACTTTTCTTCCGGTGCCAGTGCGGCAATTTGGACTGAAGAGCTCGCTCGTTTCATTTTTATATGGATTTCATATCTTGCTATCCCATTAGCAATTAAAAACCGTAACAACATCCGTGTAGACATCGTATATGATCGTCTTCCAGCTCGTCTCCAGCGTATTAGCTGGATTGTTGTTGATTCATTCTTCCTTATTCTTGTTGGCGTCGTTTTCTACATGGGCTTGAACCATTTGGAAATGCTCCTTCTGTATCCGCAGGTAGCTCCAGGCACAAACATGAGCTACTTTATCCCATATCTCATCCTGCCTATCGGGTTTGGACTTATGGCGATTCGTCTGCTTCAGGATATGTACAAGCAGGCTAAAGAATGTGGATTCCTTGATACAATTTACGGTCTTGCGTTCACAGCACTCATCGCATCACCGGTTCTTATTAGTGAAGATCTGACCACACTTCCGGTTCTGTTTGGTTACTTCGTTCTTTTCCTCGTAATTGGTGTACCTATTTCAATCGGTCTAGGACTTGCGGCGACTGCAACCATTTACGCAACAGGAACTCTTCCGATTGAGTATGTGGCTCAGATTACATTCACATCAATCGACAGCTTCCCGATCATGGCTATCCCGTTCTTTATTGCAGCGGGTGTGTTCATGGGTGCTGGCGGGCTTTCAAAGCGTCTCTTAAACCTTGCAGATGAAATGCTCGGTTCCTTGCACGGTGGTATGGCTCTGGCAACGATTGCAACTTGCATGTTCTTTGCAGCTATCTCAGGGTCAGGCCCAGCTACTGTAGCAGCTATTGGTTCTTTGACTATTCCGGCGATGGTTGAGCGTGGGTATGACAAGCTTTTTGCTGCGGCTATTGTTGCAGCATCAGGTGCTATCGGCGTAATGATTCCGCCGTCTAACCCGTTTGTAGTATATGGTGTATCTGCTCAGGTATCCATTGGTAAGCTCTTCATGGGTGGTATTGTACCAGGTCTTCTTACCGGTCTTGCCCTTATGACATACGCCTACCTCTACTCTAGAAAACGTGGCTGGAAAGGCGAACAGCGTGAACGTAACGCATCAACCTTTATTCGTGCTTTCTGGGATGCTAAGTGGGCACTCATGGTTCCGGTAATTATCCTTGGTGGTATTTACGGTGGATTCATGACTCCTACCGAAGCAGCAGCGCTTGCAGCGTTTTACGGTCTTATTGTCGGTCTGTTTGTGTACCGCGAACTGAACTTCAGCAACCTGACACCAAGCTTCATGGAAGCGTGTTCCACGTCAGCGATCGTAATCGTGCTCATGGCGATGGCTACCATTTTTGGTAACATCATGACCATCGAGCAGGTGCCATCAACAATTGCGAATGCAATGATGAGCCTCACCAGCAACAAGCTGATGATTTTGTTCCTCATTAACATCCTGCTTCTGGTTGTCGGTACCTTTATGGAAGCTCTTGCAGCTATCGTGATCCTTACTCCAATCCTCCTTCCTATTGTGATGAAGGTTGGCGTAGATCCAGTCCACTTCGGTATTATAATGGTAGTTAACCTCGCAGTTGGCTTTGTAACTCCGCCTGTTGGCGTAAACCTCTTCGTTGCGAGTGGTGTTGCAGGCTGTAAAATTGAAAAGCTCTCTAAAGTGGTCATGCCGCTTGTGGGCATCATGATTGCGGTTCTCTTACTCATTACATACTGTCCGGCAGTTCCTTTACTTTTTGTAGACTAACTCAATGAACGGACGTCCGTTCGCCTATACGGGCGTCCGTTTTTCAGAATCAGGCAAAACTGCTTAAATTACAGGATTACTACAATGACTCAAAAAGAAATTTTAAACACAACTGGTCAAGTCTTCAATATTCAGAAATACTCCGTGCATGATGGACCGGGAATTCGCACTGTTGTTTTTTTGAAGGGCTGTCCACTTTCCTGTAAGTGGTGTAGTAACCCGGAATCTCAGTCATTTAAGCCTCAGCTCGCGTACAACGCTGGCAAGTGTTTGACTCTTTCAAAATGTCTGCGTTGCGCAGAAGTTTGTACTGCTGGTTCTCTTACTCAGGGCGAAGATGATAAAATCGCTGTAAACTGGGATACCTGCACAAACTGTATGGCGTGTGCCGAGGCTTGTCCTGCTGGTGCACTTATTAACTACGGCGATGAGATGACTGTTAAAGATGCCATCGATTCCGTAGAAAAAGATGCTATGTTCTACGCACGTTCCGGCGGCGGTCTCACTCTTGGTGGCGGCGAGCCTTTTGCCCAGCCAAAGTTTGCTATTGCCTTGCTTAAAGAAGCAAAACGCCGTTACATTAAGACTGCAGTAGAAACCTGTGCTCATGTTCAGACTGAAACCCTCATTGAAGCAGGCCAGTACCTGAACTTCGTAATGATGGATATCAAGAGCATGAATCCAGAAAAGCACAAAGAATTTTGTGGTGTAACCAACGAGCTTATTCTGAAAAACCTTAAAGCACTGCGCGCAGCTTATCCAAAACTTAAGATTCGCGTTCGTACTCCGGTAGTTCCGGGCTTTAACGATACCCCAGAAGATATTCAGGCTGTTGTTGATTTCATCAAAGACCTTGACGTAGAATACGAATTGCTTGCATACCACCGCCTTGGTACTCAGAAGTACACCAACCTTGGTCGTGAGTACCCAATGGGCAACGTGTCTCTCGATAACGAAGTATTCCTTCCTCTCGTGGAGATTGCTAAGCAAGTTCCTAACTACGCAAGCTAAGAAAAGTACCTTCGATTTCGGGGGAAACCTGTCTTACAGTAACTATCTATGCAGGCTACATCTGTGGCCTGCATAGATAGTATTTCAGGGAGAAGGGGTTATGGATACCTATCTAGATAAAATTGGCGCTTCCGTCCGGCACGTTTTCGAAATTCTGGACGATGGCATCTATATTACGGATAAAGATGGCAAAACGCTGTTTGTTAACTCCATGTACGAACGTCTTACCGGTCTAACGGAAGGCGAATTACGTGGTAAGGATGTCCGATATCTAAAAGATAGTGGTATCTTTGATGCTGTCCTTAACCCTGAGATTGTAAAAACCGGTAAGCCCGCGACCGTTGTACAGCAGCTTAAAACAGGCAAGCGCCTTGTTTTACGCGGCTTTCCTGTTTTTGACGACGATGACGAACTCGTTCTTGTTGTTACTCTTGCGCGCGATATTACCCTCATCGGGCAAATGCGTAAGCAGATCGCTCAGCAAAAAGAACAAATTTCTCTTTTCTCCAAACAACTTGCACATCTGACTTCTCAGGATTCCACAGATAACAATCCTGATAATATGTTCTATGACACTCAGGTGCAGCAGCTTGTTTCTCTCATTAAGCGCATTGCAGAAACTGACGCTACCATGCTCCTGCTTGGTGAAACAGGTGTTGGTAAAGACTGGTTTGCGCGCCTTGCTCATGACAGCAGCCCGCGCAGGGACGAAATGTTCCTGAAGGTTGACTGTGGTAGCATCTCCGAAAATCTTATTGAATCTGAGCTCTTCGGCTATGCTCCGGGTGCATTTACCGGTGCAACGTCCAAAGGCAAACCGGGTCATTTTGAAATGGCTAACCGTGGCACCGTATTCCTTGATGAAATCGGTGAACTTCCACTTTCCATGCAGGCGAAGTTGTTACGAGTTCTGCAGGATCAGGAAGTTGTGCGAGTTGGTGCATCTGTAGCGAAGAAAGTTGATGTGCGTATTATCGCTGCAACTAACCGTAATTTGGAAGAAGAAGTCCGCAAGGGTAATTTCCGAAGCGACTTATTCTACCGTCTGCGTGTTGCTGTTGTAGATATTCCGCCATTACGCGAACGCACTGAAATGATTCCTGGTCTTGTTGAGCATTTTCTCTCTATTTACGGAGAGAAGTACAAGAAAGACATCACATGTGCTCGCGATGCCATGCAGCTGCTGCTTAAGTACCGCTGGCCGGGTAACATCCGTGAGCTTGAAAACCTTGTACAGAGCCTTGTTGTTACCTTGGAACATTCCGAGATTTCTGCCAACGATTTGCCGCCTTCCATAAATTCTCGTCATCCAATGGACTGTCTGCCTAGTGTCGAGCTTGATGCGAAAGACGACGGTAAATCACTGAAAGAAATTATGGCAGAGCTTGAACGACGCGTTATCCAGCAAGCGCTTGATACGTATGGTTCAGTTAACAAGGCTTCAGAAGTTCTCAAAGTCAACCGCACTACAATTTTCCGAAAAATGAAACAGTAGTTTTAACTCGTCGATTGAATCACAAATGGAACACTTACTTTTTATTGCGATGGGGTGGTTTGTCGGCGGCTTTGTAAATGGTCTTGCCGGCTTTGGTGCCGCTATGGTTGCCTTGCCAATCATCAGCTATATAATGGATGTGTCTATTCTGGTGCCAAGTGCGACGATGATCGTGCTGACATTGAATTGTCATGCCGGATGGATCTACCGTAAGCATATTGAATGGCGGTATACAAAAACATTGCTTCTGGGCGCTATCCCCGGTGTTGTGTTGAGTGCGTATGCCCTTCAGTTTGCACCGGAACAATTGCTTCGGTTCGGCATGGGTGCCTTTGTCGCGTTTTATGCACTCTGGAGTCTTTTCTTTGAAAAAAAGGAAGGGCGGGTAATTAATCCGGCATGGGGCTATGTTGCAGGCGTTCTGTCCAGCTCGCTCGGTATGGCTTTCAGCTTTAATGGCCCGCCGCTTGCAGTATATACTGCGTACTGTGGTTGTCCTAAGAACGCAGTAAAAGCGATTCTCAGCGCCGGATTTATTATTACCGGTGTGCTCATTGTTTCTACGCAGATTGTAATCGGTAATATCGATACCTACGCACTTACGATTTACGCTGTTTCAGTTCCCGCTGTCGTATTCGGCAGTAGATTGGGGATATATCTTTCAGCATTTATTTCTGAAGCATCGTATCGAAAATTTTTCTTTGTTTTGATGACAATTCTTGGGATAAAAATCGCCGGAACTGCATTACAATTTTTATTATAAATTAGGGTCGCTGCAAGGCTATCTTGATGTTTTTTATTTAGTAATTGTGTTTTACTTATACTTTGTGTGGCCAATTTATAATATTTTATGAGTACTGTTTTACAGCCTACTCATAATTCCCGTTTAATGAGCCGGTTCCGTTGCTTTTCTAGTGTGCTAAGCAACAGAACCGGCTCATGTTTTTTTCAGAACAAGATTTTTTCTACAGAAAAAATAGTAATTCTCCTTCCTCCCCTTCACAAAAATAAAAGTTAAGAGTAAACCTATTGGTAAAGATTACTAGTAGGTGAATTGGCTATATTTTTAAGCATGTTGTTTGTTATAGTCGTTCGGCTTATTGCACGAACATCTCAAATTTCAGGAAGGTATTAAGGTATGGAAACCAATCATACTCGTGAAGAGCTTATTCAGGATGTTATTGAGCGCGAACTGGTCATGTTTTTAGATACAAAAAACATGGGTGGCACCGCGTCCTGTCAGGAAAATCCAGACATGTTCAGGCAGTGGCGCTGGATGATCTTTTCTGTGCTATCCGATAGCTATATTGCTTCATACCGTGGTGATCTGGATGAAGCAAAACGTGTTGGGCGCAACTTAATGACTGAAAAATATGCTCGCATGGATAATCTTATTCCGTGCGTTTCACCCAACATGGATAAAGTCCGCAAAATTTCAGCTACCGAACGTCTTTGGATGCAGCAACTCTTTCAGGAATTTCCGTTGTTGTTCCCTCAATCTCTCGCTCGTTTTGATATGTATTTCCTGCGGAAATGGAGACTCTGTCCGAGCGTAGTCTCGATTTGTATCAGGCATGTGTGGATGAAGCTGTGCGTGCAGGTGAAAACCTGGCACGTAAGCGTTACTCCAACTTCTATGCACGAATGGGATTGGGCACACTTGAAGAATTAGAAACCCGCAGGCGCGAAAAAATTCATCAGAGCTAGCGGTACACAAGAGAGGGGAGAGCCATGCAGGGGTTACCATTATCCAGAGAATTTTATACTGAAGTTGCAGCACCTATGCTGCAAAGTGAGTTACCTGCCTACGTGAATCAACTCGCGGTCGGGCTTGTTGGTGAAGGGTCTGAATGTTTCGGATTTGATGACGAGTTTTCACAGGATCATGACTGGGGAGCAGGCATTTGCGTCTGGGCTCCGGAATCAATGGCAGGAACGGTAGAACCTCTGTTGGAGCCTGTTTTTGCGCGATTGCCAGCAACGTTCAAGGGATATCCTGTGCGAATGGCTCCTAAGTTCCGTAAAGGACGAGTAGGGTTGTTCACCATTGAAGGTTTCTACAAACGATTCATTAACAGCGGGCAGCCTCTTTCTACCTGGCAGCAGTGGTACACGGTGCCGGAATATTTCTTAGCTGTTGCTACAAATGGTGAAGTTTTTGCTGATCCGTGTGGCCAGTTCTCTGCATTTCGTAAGTCCTTGTTGGAGTTCTACCCAGACGATGTCATGAAGAAAAAACTAGCGGCTCGATTTGCTGTGATGGCACAAAGCGGTCAGTACAACTTGCTGAGAATGCTCAAACGTAATGATACTGCGGCAGCGCTTCTTGCTGCTTCTCGTTTTGTGGAATCCACAATTGGTGCGTTGTATTTGATGCATGGAAAATATATGCCGTTCTACAAATGGGCATTTCGTGGATTGAAAGATTTGCCTGACGGAGCATTCATTGGTGGAAAGCTTAATGATGTTCTGGCGCTTAATCTTACTCGCGGAGCGGATGTGCATAGCAATGCAGAAGCAGCTGTAGAAGCTGTTTGTGTTGAGATGATGGCATTGTTGCAGAAAAAGGGACTGAGCCGTAGCAATGAGGCTTGGCTTATGACGCAGGCTGAAATGATTCAGAAACAGATTGAGAATCCACAGATTCGAAATTTGCCTGTTGTGCACGGAATTCAGTGCAGTTAGTTGTTTCTTAGCTAAATCGCATTGTTTGAATTATGAAAAAAAGGGCTGATCCAAAATGTGGGTCAGCCCTTTTCTTTGGGACAATTCTCTTTGGTACCAATAATATTCAATTGTTGAAGCCACTGAAGGGTAAAACGTTATTTTTTCCCTGTAGCTACAATGCGTAAGAAGTGTCGCGGGATTTCTTGGAGCAGCGCTTTTGCTCGTTCTTCACCAATATGAAATGGTGTTCGACCTGAAATATAAAGGCTGAGTAAGCCGTGGATCTGTGACCATGACATGAACATAGCATCATCAACAGAACATCCGGCAAAATGACCGGCATCAATGGCTCGTTCAACAGCGTTTCGCACCATACCGAGTACAGCCTCGTAACCTTTTACCGGCACGGTTCCGTCATCAGAGATTTGAATAGGCATGTGGAACATGAGGTCGTAATATTCCCAGTAATCAACGCCAAATCCACCGTACTCAACTGCAAGATCGGTAAGATGCTTTATAGGATCGGGGTCCACATCCAGCCTTGCCATACGGTTCAGAAGAATCTGGTAGCCCTCGGAGCGAAGCTGATCCAGCAGTTCTTCTTTGTTTTTTACGTACCGGTAAATGAGTGCCGGACTGTAATTTACTTTTGCTGCAATGCGTCTCATGGATACATTGCTTACACCTTCTTTAGAGAACAACTCGCGTGCTGCATCAAGAATGAGACGGCGCTTTTCAGTTTGTTCCGGTGTCCAATCTTTCTTCATTAGAACTCCCTTTGCAGGCAACGGTGCTTATCTATGAACGTGCTGTACTGCTTCGACTTCCCCTCGTCATATTGAAGCAGTGAACCTAATAAAATGATATATATTCTAAACCATTCCGTGGTGCACAATTTCATACCGTATCTCGGTACTACATATAGTAAGCAGCTAGTTACGTAAACGTACTTTCCATAGAATATGAGGTATTCTCGATGTTGGTTAAGTAATCATTCAATAATAGCGGGAGATTGAACAAGAAAAATTTTCGATAATGTCGTAACTTCTTGCGCGTAGAGCTCTGCTTGTATTTTTTATACTGATATCAAATGTGACTGTTTTTACAGACAAAGTAGGTGTATCGGTGAAAAATACTGGCAGTGCAGACTGCTTATTGCTCATGAGTTGTTAACATTGTGGAGCAATAAAGACACGTGATCCTTCACTAAGCTCAAGAGCTGCACAGATGTTCTCGCGAATCACCGCTGTTTCGTTCTGGAGTCCACAGTGTGCTATTGCACCAAAAAATTCTCCATTTTCTTGTACTGTTGCCATCAGATGAATATCGCCTTTGATACTTCCTTTTTTAACAGTATGCCATGTTCCATTTTTCAATGGTGATAGTTCATTGCGCGTTGCACTGTAGCAAAGTGCGCCATCAACAGGATCTACTCTGTTTTGAAAAGTGAAACCTAATCTTTTTGCAAGGTGCTGTGATCCGCGTGAGGACATTGCAACGGAGTTTTCACTGATGCGTATTCTTGAACATCCTTCTGAAAGTTCGTATTCTGTCGGGAACATACCCATGAACGATCGATCATTATTCGCGATACGTTCATAGGCTTCAGAAAAATCCATGCCTGTAAACTTTTTCCCAAAACAGTCCCAAAAGTGTGATCCACCTTTGGCGGTCATTTTTCCAAGCACTTCGACAACAAAAGTCTCAGTAAAATTCTCTGGTTTAATTCCAGCGTATAGCAGACGCACGTGGGCTAGTTGAGCAGCAAGCTTGTAGTGCGTTTTGCGGAATAGACTGTCTACAACCAGGCCACCAAGACCACTAAAGCGTTTATCTTCAACATTACGAATGTATTTTTGAATTTTGCCTTCGTTGATAACCTTAATATAGTGCTGTGGTTGGGAGTTAGAAATGTATGAGCCAAATAGGCAGGAGGCTCCAGCCAGTTTTTTTGTGGCTAGGTCAACACATACGAATTGATATTCCGCCTTTTCAGGTGGAATTATTCCAGCAAAGGAATGCAAGCTGGTTTCAATTCGTATGTTCATACGCTCAGGGGACGGTTGCAGGCTTAACAATGGAGCCTGTGCTGCGAGTCGGCACAGTTCAGCGTGATCTTCATGTCGGGCTCCGCGCACAATAAATCGCATAATATTACCTGTTCTTGTCTAAAATTAGTGAGCCACCTCAAGAGATCAGTCGAATATTTTATAGAATCTTAAAGATATCTACAAGCTGGTGGAGAGGCGGTTGGGTGCTCTTATCCGTAATTTTGAACATTACATGCAGATGGTGTGTTTCTGTGGACTGACGTGGATGCCTATCAGTTACAGTCGCCATTGCATAAGTATCACTGGGGTTCTCATTCAGAGCATCCTGTATTCAAGCAAATGCTATACCACAGGGGCTGATATGAGGAAGTGATGGGTTAAATAATAAGATTTAGAATAAAGAAATTCAATAACTCTCTTACATGGATATTTAAGGAAGCCGTTGCTGCTTGGATGAATTATGAAACAGGGTGATTTTTGTTATCGGGTCAAGAGGCAATACCGCGGCTTAGAAAACAAGTATCGTAATAAATAAAGCATCTTATCTATTGTGATAAGCCATTGTATTGATAATATGCGCCTGATATCCCGCCCCAAATCCATTATCAATATTCACAACAGAGACTCCGGGTGCACAACCGTTGAGCATAGTCATGAGAGCTGCTACGCCCCCAAGCCCAGTGCCATAGCCGACGCTTGTAGGAACTGCGATGACAGGAGCGGGACTGAGACCGGCAACAACGGTAGGCAGTGCGCCATCCATTCCGGCTACAGCAACGATAGCTGATGCTTTTGTAAAATCTTTTGCTGCATGTAATGCGCGATGGACACCGGCGACGCCACAGTCAAAATGTCTGAGAACATTACTCCCGAGAAATTCTGCGGTTTGCGCAGCTTCTTCTGCAACGCAGTGATCTGATGTGCCGGCGTTAATAACGAGGACGCATCCGATCTTTTTTTTGTTTGAGTCGTCAAAAATCAACGTACGAGCATCGGTATTAAAACGAACATTGGGTATTGCCTTTTGGACAGCATCAAAATGTTCTTTCGATGCACGTGTGCCAAGACACTCGCCATGAGTGTTTATCATTTCTTGGAATATGCTCGCCACTTGGGCAGGCGTTTTGCCTTCACAGAAAATGACTTCAGGACAGCCTGTACGTTGTGGTCTGCCATGGTCGAGCAGAGTATGGTTACTGACCATGCAGGAATGTTCTCTGGACTGCGCCGAATGCAGAGTGTCATCTTGCATAGGGGAGCGGTTCTTTTTCGTATCTTGCGAAGCCATGATCAATCCTCGTCATTGAAAGAGTAAGCCAAGACTACTTTACGTACGGTGGATTTGGTAGAAGTGCAATAAGATGAGCGCGAGAAAATTTCATGAAAATAACTTTCTGTATTGACAAGGTGAAGTAAATTCCATAAATACACCTCTCACTTGTTGGGCTATCGTTCAATTGGCAGGACGACGGGTTCTGATTCCGTTAATCAAGGTTCAAGTCCTTGTGGCCCAACCATTTTTTTTTAAAACAGCAACTGGCCAAGTTGCTAGGTGGTCTTCAAATGATACTTAGGTTCATATCTAGTTCGATTTGAATTGTCATTTGCGGTTATGCCGTATGTTTTAGAAAAAAATACAAGTTTTCAAGCGTCCCCATCGTCTAGCCTGGCCCAGGACACCTGCCTTTCACGCAGGCGACAGGGGTTCAAATCCCCTTGGGGACGCCAAGCAAATTCAAGCACTTACATGCACATGTAAGTGCTTTTTTTGTTATATTACCCTGCAAGGTGTAAGCCTAAGGTGTAAGTTTTTGAATTTTTATTTTTAGGCTGCACTTGCATCGTTCCTATCCTCGTCATGCTTGCCATTGTTCCCGGCTTTTGATGTGATTGAACTGAGAATGTTCACCGCTTCATTTTGTCTGTATTGCTTACGTAAGTACTTGTCTGTTTGATGAGTAGATTTATGTCGTAGCAGTTCCTTTACATCCATAAGGCAGGCGCCATTTGTATGAGCAAGTGTTCCTGCTAGTGCACGAATACCGTGGACACCAAAAGGCGTAACTTTTGCTTTCACGCAAAGCCTTTTAAGCCACCGCATGTGCAGACCTGCTTCAAGCTGTATCCCGGAAAAAACATAAGAACGTTTGCTGCCTACTTGAAGCTTATATTCTTTTAGTTTGGCGGCCAGTTCAGTTGCCAGTGGGATTAGGTCACAGCTTTCGATGCGGTCTTTCCTTTTTCTTGTTCGCAAACCAATTTGCTCACCCATAAACTTCACATCAGCCCATGTAAGGCGACGCATTTCAACGCGCCTAGCGGCGGTCATGAGTAGGGTAAACAATACTAGATAGTGTTGTGGCTCATCGTTTTTTCCCCCCAGTTTCAAGACCTTGAGCATATCTTCAAGTGGCGGCATGTAATGAGGTTCTTCTCCTGTGGAAGCTGCCTTTGGTAGCCTGCAGAAAGGATTGACCTCTGGCATTTCCAGATAATCGATGCCCCAGTTCCAAGCAGCCTTCAGATTTTTGATCTGCCTATCCACGTTTTTGCCGGAGTACTGTTTCTTAAGGGCATTGAATACGTCGAGAATGTCCTTTTTGCGCACATTGGACACCGGCGTTGTGGGGGAAAGGACGCCTGTTTCAAAGAAACGGCGAAAGGCACGTTGTTTTTCCTTTGCTAACTTGTAGTTCTCGTCTGTGAATGTATTAAATGCATGTTCCATGTACAATTCAGCCCATTCACCAACCAATATGTCTTTAAAGCTTTTTTGCTTTGTATCTGCCTCCTGATCGGCAAGTTCCAACCTTTTGCGCTCTTCGTTTTGCCACTGCAGGGCATCACGCTTGCGGTCAAAGTTTTTGGTTTTTCTATGTACTTTACCGTTACGGTCTGTGTAATAAAGTTGTCCTTTCCATTTACCGTTTTTCATTTGAAACGCCATATAATTACCTTTCTATGAAAAACTGCTTATTCCTACCTAAGATATTAGAACAAATTGAACTTTGAATGCAACTTTTTTCTACAATGAGTATTTTTAACTGCAGCTGCTTCTTCAGAAGCATTTTCTGAAGACTGCTTTTTCTGTAAGTTGATATATGCATCAACCTTATCTTCTGGAAATCGTAGTGCCCTTTTCGCAATGTAAAATGCACCAAGCTTTTTTTTCATATCCTGTCGTCTAACAAGGCTTTCAGAACAATTTAATAATATTGCAACTTCTTTTGTTGTTAAGTTCTTAGGTTCGGCCATAAACAGTTTTCGTACCTTTGTTGCCCTTTTTTTATGCAGGTGGACAACTTTGCCCTGCTTTTTAACAAACTCCTTTGACAACGGTTACGGGGTTCTCGCCTCCTAAACAAAATTGTTTAAATGAACCCCAACCAATAAGTATGGATTACTTTTTCTCGCGAATTGCAAGGGTTATGCACGAGAAAAAAGGTGTTTTTCTATAACATATTGATATGTATGGTATAAAATAAAAAATTGTTCTGACATGAGATGTTGTAAATAATAAATTCGGGTAGGTAAGCTTGAGAATCGGTTGTGATTTTACCCATGAATGGTGCCGAGATACGTTGTGGTAACTTCGCCACGATTGTGCCCTAATTCGTGGGCAAGAATATTGATTGCTTGGTCATGTGTGTTGCGCCAATCTTTACCATGCTGTTGATATGCTGCTTCTCGGTAATCCGAAGGTGACGGGTAAAGGCAGGGAGCGGCTAAGTTCGTTAGTTCCCTGTAGCGGGCTTGGGCGTATGCATGCCGCAGCCCATGTAAGGAAGCTCCACAAGTTTTAATGCATAACCCCATTCGGCTTATGATTTTGTAGACATATTTTTCCCACGATGATTCTGAAACAGAATCAGGCCAGCTATTGCCATGTTTTCCAATAAACGGGGTTAATGCTTTGACTGCCTCGATTTGTTCTTGGGAAGGGGTGTGCAGGATGCGGTCCCGTCCCCCTTTGGTTCCCGCAGATATATAGATACGACCATCAGAAAGCAGTGCGGTCTCAGGATTTATTTTTCGCGCTTCTTCATGGCGTAATCCCAGTTTACGCATTACGGTTAGCTGTCGACCAATTCGTTGAAATCGTTCTGATCCTGACAGAAGTTGGTCAAGGACCGCGCGGTAGACAATTTCGGGTACTGCTTTTGATTGTGTTGTAATATAGCAGCGTTTTCCTACCCCAAACTCACTATTGTTTTTGTGTATCGTTTCATTACCGTATGCACGACACATTTGGCGTACGCTTGAAAGGTATGCTTTGATGGTGGATACAGCGAGACCTTGTTGCTGCCAATCTTCTACCACGACTCCCACGTGCCGATTCGAGATGTTTTTCCAATGCTGTACTCGGTAACCCAGCTGATGAAGTCGCTTCGCGAATCTTATGGATTGTCCACGGTTGTTGTATTGCGTTTTACCCGATCCTGTTAGGTGTGCTATTTTTGCTCCATATAGTAGTTTGTTTTTACTCATTAAAAATCCCTTTTTATTTTCCTATACTGCATTGCAAGAGCGAATGTTAGGCCGTGAATCATTTTTTTTGATATAAAAGTAAAAAGGCCATGCAAATAGATTGCATGGCCTTTTTTATTGTTCTGACATTGAATTTAAAAATTGGTAATAAGCTGCCCGTAGTTATCCTGTTGGATCAAAAGAATTACTTTAAGAAAGTAAGTAGATAATAAAATTTCCCTATATATGTCACCACACCATATTTACTACTATTGCGTGCTGTGTGACAGCAACAACACAGCCATTAATGTTCAATCCGATAGCCACAGCGGTGTATGCACCGTGTATATTCGTGGCCAAAAAACGCAATTTTATATGGACGTCCGTATTCCATTTACGAACGGGCAAGCGGGAAGAAATGAATAACGGCGAAAAGCCGTAAGTCGAGTGGTATATTCACCACCGTAAAATAAAATGTAGTATTCATCAGCGTTCAGCTGGTAGATCACCATCTGTCTGTTTCACTTTGAAACAGACAGATGAAAAATATGTCCATCAATGTGGACGCCCCCCTAAGTTAAAAAAAGATTTTTGCAGATAACAACTGCTATGCTGCATGGAACCTGACATCAGCCGCTAAAAAGCACGTGGAAACAGGCACCGTCATTACTGATCCTATACAACATCGCTAACGCAATTGTAAGATCTGAAGAAAAAATTTCACTTCAGTACATGCGTTAGAAATTTAATCCCAACAGAAATGTTCGCTTTTTATGCGAATATTTCTGTTGGGATTTCTTTTATGAGAATAAGTGAATGATTTTTGTGTTGACTTCAGAATGCTATATCGAGCTATGCTGCATCAAATATCTTATATGGAGGATTTTTGTTAATGATGGATTACAGTAACTACATTGCGAAAGATGATGTTGCAGCGGTTAAAAGATTTCTGAAAAATCGTACCGTATCTCCATACTTCTTTACTGAAGAAGATTCATACATAACACCAATTGCTACTGCGGCACATTATGGAGCTATAGGATGTCTAAATGTTTTGTGTTCGTATGGTGCTGTTTCTTTTTTAGCTACACAAAAAAAGGAAACCTTATCACCTTTAGTGGCTGCAATTGTAAGTGATCAGCCTCGTTATATTAAGTTGCAAGTGATTCAAATTTTGCAGAAAAGTGGGTGCCGATTTTAATTAAAAAAATCAAAGTAGACCGCTGAAGGATAATGACAGGACCTGTTCCTTTAAGGAAAGGATAATGACAGAACCACCAGCTGTTTAAAGAATGCCCTTAGCAATTGTTGGGGGCATTTTTTTATGAGGGGCGTTGGATAGATATGGGGCTATGGAGAACGATGAGGTTATTATTTTGCTTAGTGACATTATTTTGTTTATATTTTATTTTTTTCAATAAATATTGAGTATATATAAAATATTTTGTTGGAGTGCTTGATGTCTGAATTTGATTACCCTTCATTTAATGGTGAACGTTTTGCTTCTGAAACTCTTGTTGCTATTGGATCAATTTATCAAGCTGCAGCTACAAAGCTGAACGAGAAAAAAGATGGTGTAATTGGCAATCCACTTGCCAATGCTAACGACTTTAACAGCGCAGTAAGTTGCAATCAGCTTCGGAAGTCATCTCAGGAAGTTTATGATGGGTATAGGTCTATTGTTGCTGAGCCTGCAATTGCGCGCATCACGCTTGTTAACAAACAGAATAAAATAAAAAGATATTATGTAACTCGACGTTGCTCTGTTGTGGTTCCCAATTCAGACATTCGAGTAGCAAGCTATCGCTCTCGGATAGGTCAGCTTGCTTCTTATGATGTTGGTGATGAATATAGAATTGGTGGTGAATTATATGAGTTGGTAGAAAAAGCTAAGCTTTTTCCACAGCAAAAAAAACAATGGGATTCTATTGATACGTATTACGAAGATGATGCGCAAGAGTTCACCATAAGTTCTTTATTAACTTTGATAGCAGAGGCGCAAGATGGTTCAGCTCCTGATGATGGATTCACAATTATTGTGGATGATATTGATGAGGATATTCCTGACGGTGCCCTTGTGTTTTCTGATGGAAGAAAACGGCAAGTTATTGGACAACCTGCGTTGTCTGACACAGCCGTATTGGATAAGATGCAGGTTGAGGTTTTTCGACTTCCGATTAACAGTAGGCTTTTTCTTTATGGCCCTCCGGGCACAGGAAAGACAACGACGCTAATTAAACGTTTGGCTTTGAAATTAGATGAACGAGAAGGGGTCACTGAGGACGAAAGAGATCTTTTAGCGAATGTTGAAGAGCCGAAGGCTTGGCTCATGTTTACCCCGTCAGAGCTATTGCGACAGTATGTAAAAGAAGCTTTTGTACGGGAAGGTGTTCTTGCTTCAAGTGAACATATTCACACATGGGATAAATATAAAATTAAGCTCGGGAGCGAATGTAAGCTGTTAGCTACCCCAAACCGTAGAGGCTTCCAGCTTGATAAAGAGCAACAGATAAACTTTTCAGCGCAAAAACAGATTAAATATTACGAGCGCTTTAAGAAACAGCTGGGATCTGATTTTGGGCGAAAGATTAGAAAGTCAATAGCTGCATTAAGATCTGCCAAGTTAGATTTGGCAAGTGAAATAAGTACACAGTTCGTAGCAAAAAAACATATTTTTCAATCTAAGAATCCTGTTACGATAGTGATGGAGCTTTCAAAATTTGCCGATAAGTTAAATGAGTTAGAGCAAGTTCTAAAAGAAGAACAAACTCAAATCTTTAAAGATGAAGCAAAAATTCAGCAAAGAAATGATTCGAAGTTCTTGTCTTCGCTATATTTAGAAATAAAAGAAGAAGATGACTCACAACTATCTAGGGGTGATAAAAGTAAATTTGTTTCAACCGCCTATAAGAGAGCTTTAATCGCGTATTGTGAAAATATTGCTGTATCAAAAGCTGTGAACAAAGGAACTCAACAGGAAAAGATAGTTACTTGGTTGGGGGAAAGAGTGCCCGCCAAAAAAAATTGCAACAGCTTTTGGTAAAATTCCTTCTTTCTTAGCGGCTATAAAGGTGTTACGCAAACCTCTTGATCTTTATTTTAAGATGGTTTCGTCTGATTTTGTAGAATATCGGGCAAAGAGTTCTGCAATGAGAAAGCAGGTGGAAGGCGTTTTGGATAATGCGTTAGCTGCGGAAGAATTGGATATTTTACTTTTATCAAAGCTAAGCATTGCACATTCATTATTAAGTAAGCGTGACGTTGTTCTTCGCTTAGACACACCATTTTATTCCTCCCTCAAAGATTATCTTAAACTTATGCGACCACAAATAATGGTTGATGAAGCAACTGATTTTTCACCAATACAGCTTGGATGCATGCGAGCACTTTCGTTCCCCAATATAGATTCGTTTTTTGCTTGTGGTGATTTTAACCAACGAATTACGGCACATGGGGTGAATTGCTTAGACGAGTTTGAATGGGCAGTGCCGAAGTTATCATCTAGGCAAGTCGAAACACCGTACAGGCAAAGTCATTATCTTCAGCGATTTGTGCGTGAATTAGTTGGTGATTTGGATACTCAAAAAGCAGACTTGTCAGCAGAGCAGATTGCTGGAGAGCGCGAGTATCCTCCAGTGTTAGGTCTTGGGCTTAACACCTTTGAAAGTATTGTTGATTGGCTTTCTGAAAAAATTATACAAGTATATTTAGGCGTAGGTGGACTTTCTTCCATAGCAGTACTTGTAAATTCTGAGCAAGAGGTTGACCAATTAGCCAATATGTTAAGTGAAAAATTGCCTGCAACTGTTCCTGTCCTCGCATGTCCAGATGGTAAGGTGCTTGGGGATGATGCGGGGGTACGAGTGTTTAACATTCAGCACATTAAAGGGATGGAGTTTGAAGCGGCATTTTTCGTTGGTGTTGATGAATTAGTTAAAACGTTCCCAGAGTTGTACTCAAAGTTTTTATATGTAGGTGCAACAAGAGCTGCTTCGTTTTTAGGTTTTACATGTGGGAATAAAAAAAATTCCTGCAAAGATAAAAAAACTTAGTAAGTTAACGGTAGCTGATTGGGCTATTTCTTGCCCCGTAGATTCTGCTGTGAATGAATAAAAAACCGGCTCCACTAAAAAATGGAGCCGGTTTTCTTTATTCATTCAGTATCAGTTCAGCCATGCCGTCTAAACGGGTTTTAACTGATTGCCAATGGGGCATTTGTCGCGACAACAAGTTGTAGAAGCGTGGGCTGTGATTATGTTCCTGCAAGTGGCAAAGCTCATGCAACAAAACGTAATCGATACATTCTGTTGGGGCTTTAACCAGATGTGGATTGAGTGACAATGTTCCAGAAGGGGAACAGCTTCCCCATTGGCGTTTCATTGTCAGTAGTTTCCATTCTGGCTCTTGCTTACACCAAATGCATTTGTCGACAACCATGGTAAGCCTTCTTTTGAAGACTTCTGCTGCGCGTGTGCGATACCATTTTTTCAGCAACTTCTTTACAGCATCAGCGGTATCTAATCCGGTGCCTTCGACTACCAACTGACCGCGCTTCAATTTAACAGTTGGCTTATCGTCATTTCTTAACACCTTCAGGACGTATCGTCTTCCTAGATAGAAGACTGTTTCGCCACTGACATATTCTCTGGGAAGGATATGTTTGTTACGTTTAGCAATTGCTTCAAGATGCTCAATTACCCATCGGGCACGTTTACGAACTGCTGTATTTATCTCAGAAAGGTTGGCACCTTCTGGGGCATCAACTTGTACTAGGCCGTTTGGGTGCACGTGCACAAGAATCTTCCTATGCTTATCCACTTGCTTAGAGGCAACAAAACATAGTTGATACGTAAACTCTGTATCACCATAGGCAATACGGTGCTTGTTGTTGGGCAAAGACATAAATTATCCGGTTAATCCTACACGAGTGATGTGGATGATCTGCTCGATAATTTCTTTTGCCTTATCCATACCGAATGGCTTGTACAAGCGTGGTAACAGGCCTTGGGTGATTGCCGCTTCAATTCCTTGTGGATTCAGCGTGTTTTCAGCAACAGCATTCTGGACAATTTCATCAATTTTAAAAGCTTCTTCTACAAAAGTAGATTGTTCAGCTTCTGTGGCTGTCATGTCTGAAAAAGCTTTATCACCCGCTACCAGTTTAAAGGTGCCGTAATATGCTTGCGCATGCTTGTTGTCTTCAAAAGCATCTGGCAGATCATCAAGCTCTCTGTTGTTTACCTTGTCTTCAAATTCTTTGAATAACGTATACTGGTTAAACGGATGATCAAACATTTTTTTGGCTTCTGCAATTGCTTCTTGCAAAAGTTCAGAGAAGACCTTTTGAGCGTATGGATCGTCACCTAGTGCTTGTTCAATTGTACGTTTTACCCTTGTGCGAATAGTATCTGTTTCGTTACGGGTTTTTTCTTCTGTCCATTCTTCAGGTGGCAGTTCAGAAAGACCGTTGATAAGAATAGTGCCTTCAGCTTCTTCGATGCCTGTTCCCACAACATCCTTATCAACAAGTCTTCGAATCTGCTGTTCGTATTCAGAGTAATCAACAGTTTCCTGTGCATCTTGTCGGATAATCTGACGAAGATCCATGAACCATTTAAGGTCATGCTTGTATTTTCGAATATCATCTTCAGTGAACGATTTGTCTTCAAAGAAGCTTCGTGATGAAAGAGCAATTTTTAAGCATTGGCTGAACTGGGTCAGGGCTGCGTAGAAGTCTTCACGTACCTTTTGGCGTTTGTCGTGTTCTTCTCCATCCGCACTTTTTTTCATACTGCGGCATCATTACTTGACGATACTGTTCGATATCCTTGCGGTTTCTTACCTGCTTAAAGAAATCCCACACAGCAGCATGAAGTGTTGGAAGTTGTTTGTACTGCGTATTGATGTTTGCATACAGTCCTTCCAAATCTTCAATAGCAAAGCCGCCTTGGGTTCGTTTTTCAAGGTCTTGATATTCTTTGATGGTGGTGTCTAGCTCGCTAAGAATTCCACGGTAGTCCACAAGTAAGCCGTACTGCTTGTCTTCATGCAGGCGGTTAACGCGTGCAATTGCCTGAATGAGGTTGTGCTGTTTTAGCGGCTTATCAATGTACAATACGCCGTTACGTGGTTCGTCGAAACCTGTAAGGAGCTTGTCTACAACAATGAGGATATCAGGTTCACCGTCTGTGCTAAAGTCATCCAGAGCTTCTTTTTCGTAGTCATCTGGATTGGACACATTTGCATCCCACCACTTCTGCACTTCTGCCATATCTGTTTCTTTCCCGTCGCCTTCTTTTTCATCTGGGTGGGAAATGATGACGCGGCTTGTAACAAGTCCGGTTTCATCCAGATATTTCTTATAGCGAATGGCAGAAAGTTTGCTGTCACATGCAAGCTGGCCTTTTAAATGAGAACCGACTTCTTTGAAATTTTCACGGAAGTGAGTCGCAATATCCCAAGCAATAAGCTCAATGCGCCTCTCTGCTTTGTGGATAGTGCTTTTGTTGGAAAACTTGCGCTTTAAGTCGCTCTTCATTTTTTCGGTAAAGCCCTGTGTGATTTTTTCAAACCATGCATCAATAGAAGTTTCGTTGACATCCAGCTCGGGCTTGCGCTCTTCATATAATAATGGAGTAACAGTTTCATCTTCAACTGCACGCTGCATTGTGTATGCATGAACAATAGGACCAAACTTTTTGGTAGTTTTATCATTCTTAAGCAGCGGTGTTCCTGTGAAGGCAACGTATGCAGCATTAGGCAATGCCTGACGCATACGCTCGTGGTTTTCACCACCGTGGCTACGGTGTCCTTCATCCACAAGAACAATGATGTCTTCAGAAGTATTTTTGCATTCTGGAAGTTTGGTTGCAGATGCAAACTTATTGATAAGCGTGAACAGTACGCGGTCTGTTCCTTTGCTGATGCGCTTTGCCAGCTGCTTGCCTGACTTTGCCTTAGCGCTGCCGTTTCCATGCTTTTTAGAGGCAATGCCAACGCCAAAAACACCACCAGTGTGGAACGTGCCTGCAAGTTGTTTTTCCAAATCCTTACGGTCTGTCACCACGAAAAGGCGGCAGTTTTTTAAGGAAGCAAACAGCAGTAGCGCCTTGCAAAGGAAGACCATAGTAAAGGACTTGCCAGAACCTGTGGTGTGCCAGATGACACCGCCTTCACGTCCACCAGTTGTACGCTTTTGTGTGATGCGATCCAGCAATGCTTTGATGCCAAAGAATTGTTGGTAGCGTGCAGCAATTTTTCCTTTCTTCTTGTCATACAAAATGAAGAAGCGGATAAACTGCAATAGTCGATCTGGGCGCAACAGGCTTATAATAAGTCGGTCTTGTTCCGTTGGGAGCTGTTCTTTTGCCCATAGCTCTTCGCATTCTTCACGAAGCCATGGTGGGCGATTGGCGAAGAGTGCATTAGCAAAGTCAGCATCTACTGGTTTGTTTTTGATAGCAGCAAATTCTTCTTCTGCAATCTTTTCTTCCAGCCAACGTGACCAGAATTTCTTATCTGTTAGGGTAGTGCCGTAGCGACCATCAATATTGCTGATAGCAATGACGAGTTGCGAATATACGAACAGCTGCGGGATTTCACCCGGCTGCTGGTTGCGAAGCATTTGGCGAATGCCTTCTGCTACCGTTGGTGCACCATCTTTTTTAGAGTCCGGTCGTTTTGCTTCAATAACAACAAGCGGCAGCCCGTTGACAAAACACACAACATCTGGGCGGCGTGTGCTTACACCGGTGCTTTTTAGCACATCAAACTCTTCTGTTACGCAAAAGTTGTTTGCTTCTACGTTGTCCCAGTTAATGAGCGGAACGGTAACTTCATGCTTTTTACCGGCATCCATAAATTCTGTAACAGTTATGCCAAGCGTAAGCATGTTGTAGAATCGCTCGTTCGCTGTAAGTAGTCCCTCAGTAAGTCCCAGTGCAGAGACTGTTCGAATTATCTGGCTAATACCATTTTCAGAAAGTGGGTATTCCTTCCCTTTGTAAGGAAATCTATGTCGCTGTAATGCACTGACAAGTTCAGATTGAAGAAGCAGTTCTCTGTTACCGCCACGCAATGTCGTACACTCTGCCTGTGGAATAAAACGCCACCCCAAAGATTTAAGCAAAACAAGCGCAGGAATGTGGCTTGAAAACTGTTCTTTTGTAGTAGGAGAAGTATGCATAGTTTTATCCAGTGGTATTAGCTGGCGACAGCCATGCTCTGAGCGTCATCAACTTTTACTCGACGTTTGCCTGTGAGAAGCTGCTGCATGAGTGCTTTTTTTTCATACTGTTCAATAAGCTGGTCACATTTGTCGAGTGTAGCTGCAATATGTTCTTGTTCTGGTAGAGATGGTAAGGGAATTCGAATTAAAGAAAATTCTTTCCAACGAAGGCATCCTCTACGATCTACCGAGGCATTAGTATTTACTTCAAAAATGTGACGATACCATTCTGTTTTGAGTAAGTGGAACAAGAAGCGGTCATTAATATTGCTTGTTGTTTTGAACACCGTGTACATTGGACTAATTAAGGCTTCATCGTATTGGTTTTGATAGCCAATAGACCCTTCTTCAATGTGGTTAGTGGCATACGCAAAGCAATTTCGGGGTACAATTTTATAAGTGGATGTGTCTTTGCTGAACACTTGTTTTCCGAAATAACTTAATGATTCTACCAAACCATTATGCTTAGTGCATGAAAGTACAGTAAGTTGTTTTCCAGAAATGTTCTTCTGAGAAACAGCAGAGGCTATATCTTTTATTTGAGGGTAATCCCAATCTACTGGCAAATCATAAAAGCGAGTAGCTTGTTTGTTGTTTGATACAGCAAATTTCTTAGAGCGCTTTTTCCCCGTCAGCAGCTTATGCATCAAAGCTTTCTTTTGTTTTTTGCTAGCTTCAATCAACTGCTCTGTTGTGGTTATTCCTTCATCCCATGTCGCAAGAATTTTAGCGATTTTCTTTTGTTCTGGGAGTGGGGGGACGAGTACCGGAAATTCTTTAATTTGCTTAGAGCTAATATGAGGAACCGCTGTTTCTGTTTGGACTGACTTTACATATTCAGAAAACTGATGTCCTGTGATTATATGCGAAATAAAGTCCTGAAAAAGCGATTTGTTAGCTCTAACCCTTGCAACACGTTGCACCAAAAGACATGGGAGATCAGATTCTTTTACAACCGCAATTTTTAAACCAGCTGAAACCCATGTACGATCCATTGCTATAATCAAGTCGCCAGATTTTAAGAAAAGTTTTTCAAGTTTTTCATCAATTGGGTTGTCCCAGTACTTGGCGTTTTTCCATCTTAGTTTGTTTGGAGTAATATTATCCCCTCTTAATAATTTTACCCCCTTGTCTTTGTCTGAATATTCAGAACTTTTAAATGCGTATCCAGAGGTCAGGTCAATATTCTCGCCGAGTTCTTGATGTTTCCACCCTTTAGGCATCATAACCAAGCTCCTGAAGGTATTTAGCCATCTCTACTTCTAATTCCTTAAGCTTGGTTTGCAGTTCTTTGCGCTTTGCATGTACTGTCATGAGATCGATTTCTTCTTCCTCTTCAAAAGTGTCTACGTAGCGTGGAATATTCAGATTAAAATCGTTTTCTTTGATTTCATCGAATGTCGCACGAAAAGCGTATTTGTCGACACTTTCACAAGATTTGTATGTGGCTACAATCTTATCAAGATTTTCAGGATACAATGAGTTCTGGTTTTTACCCGCAGTGAATTCACGGCTTGCATCAATAAAGAGGACATCAGTGTCTTTTTTATCTTTTCGGAATACTAAAATTGCAGCAGGAATGCCTGTACCGTAGAAAAGCTTTTCTGGCAGGCCGATTACTGCTTCAAGCAAGTTTTCTTCGATAAGTCTTTTGCGGATTTTTCCTTCTGAAGAAGCACGGAAAAGAACGCCGTGTGGCACAACAACAGCCATGCGACCAGTTGTTGGCTTCAAGGTTTCAATCATATGCAGCAGGAACGCATAGTCCCCTTTGCTTTTTGGGGGAATACCACGGCGGAAGCGAGAGAATTTATCATTTTTTGCAGTGTCCTCTCCCCATTTATCAAGTGAAAAAGGCGGGTTTGCTACGACTACATCAAAGTGTTGAAGCTGGCCTTCTTGAGTTAATAATTGTGGGTTACGGATAGTGTCGCCCCATGCAATTTTATGGTTGTCAATGCCGTGCAGAAACATGTTCATTTTTGCTAAAGACCAAGTACTGCCAATTGCTTCCTGTCCATATAATGCAAATTTTCTAGATTCATTATAGTTTGTACGAATTTCATTTGCACATTTAAGCAAAAGCGATGCAGAGCCACATGCTGGATCGCAAATTTCATCACCTTCTTTTGGGTCAACAAGGCGTGCTAAAAGCTGTGAAACCTCTGGGGGGGTATAGAATTCACCTGCTTTTTTTCCAGAAGTCGCTGCAAAGTTTTTAATCAGGAATTCATAAGCATTTCCGATTACATCCGCATTACCAATCAGGCTTGGGCGTAAGTCTAACTCTGACGCTATAAAGTCTTCTAAGAGAAGTTGGAGAATTTCGTTCTTTTGATTTTCTTCACCAAGTTTATTGTCATTAAAGCTAGTTCCTTGAAAAACATCTTTAAGTTTTGCAATGTTTGCTTCTTCTATTGCGTGCAGAGCTTTGTCGATGCGTTCACCGTTGCCAGCAGTGAGACGGGCATCATAAAGTGCATAAAAATTTGCTTCTGGTGGAAGAACGAAGCGTTCGGTCTTCATCATTTCATTGATAAGCTCTGGCGCATCACCGAATTGTTTTTTGTAGTTGTCGTAATGATCCTGCCATACGTCAGAAATGTATTTAACGAACAGCATGGTGAGGATGTAGTCCTTGTAAGTGCTAGGGTCTACGGTTCCTCGGAATGTGTCACATGCTTCCCACAATTTTTTATTAATAGCGTTTTGGTTGATTCGTGCGCTCATCTTAGTCTCCAGAAAGAATATCGTTAGCAATGGCGGTCATTGAGAGTTTGGTATTGTTTATAAGCTGCTGATGCGTTCTGATCTGTTCAAAGAAGCAGCTTGCAAGTTTGATAATGGATTGCTGTGTTTCAAGTGAAGGGATTGCTATTTCAATATCCTGCAAAATTACCTTTGATACATTTTTTTGCAGCGTCCCTTCTGTAGTTCGCGTGAGCTGCTTTTGCACAGGCGCTTGGTTGATTTGCCATGCAAAGAACTCAGGCAGAAGGGATTGATCTTTTAGCCGAAGCTGAAAGAATATTGGGGAGCATACTGCATTGCTAAATTTTTTTGTTACCGCAGATGCATGGTTGTTGTTTCCCCTCGCCAGAAACAGAACATCACCTGCTTGAAGGTAGTTGGGTTCTTTCCTTCCTGTTAGTGTGGTCTTGGTCATTGTTTCTGCGTTCCATACGATAGAATAGCAGGCATCAATGTCTCTAGGCTGAACAACCCATGAATCCCCATCAGGGGCTGACTTAACAGCCCCCCTAAAAGGATATCCTAAGTAAATATCGGCAATATCTTTTATGCGCCGTATTGGTGCGTTATCCATTTTTTCCCCATACATCAGCTGATGCTGTGTCATAGAAGTGGACGTTTAAATCCTGATAACGGCGTGCATTTTCCATTTGCAATGCACGATTAATTGTAGCTTGGTTGGTTTCCGAATTCGGGTCACCGAAAATACCAATGTAAAGATGGTGCATCTTGCCGCGTTCGAGGACGCGCAGAATATGCTTGTCATTTTCAGATAATGATAGACCATGTATAAATACGCAGCCGGAAATGCTTGAAAGTGATCTGTATGCTCTGTGTAGATAAGCGCTATGCTGGATTTTTGCCATTTTTTTGTTCAGAAGTACCTTCTGCAACAAATAATGGGAACGCGCCTTTGTTAATCGCGGTTCGCGCTTGTTCTAACAATGGAATATCTGTTCGCTTCCATGTGAATTTTTGCAATTCATGACGTGAGTCAAACAAGTGAAGTGCGCCATGAAGGTAGTAAATATTTTGCTTGTGTGAATTTCCACCATCCCATGTGACATAATCAGCGTCCCAATCGTCCTGCGGACTCCTGAATCCGTCATCAAAGGTGAAAATGTTTTCGTTCTGTCCATGCATTAATACCCAATAGAGCAAAATGTCATAGTTGAGCGTATAAATTTTACCTTTTGATCCAATGAAATGGTTTAGGAAATTCGAACAAGCAGTATAGTTGAAGCTAAACAAGCTATCTGGATTTTCCGGGTGGTTGCTCGCAATTGTATTGATAAGAACTTTTTTAACTGCATCGGCATGGTTAACTAGTTTGGTTGTATCGAATGTGCCATCGTAACAAGGTGTAACTTTGGCAGCTTGCTCGAGAGAGTAGGCCACTTCTTCAAAGTCTTGGGTGTTAAGGGCGTCGAATACAGCTGGCACTTCAGGGTGGCTAGCAAAGTTTGCTTTTGAAAAAAGCGAATTATAGGTGAAGATGGTAGGTTCATACGCAATGCTGAAGCCGTTCCCCAGTAAAAGGTGACGAATGACATTGCCATTGCGGTTTTTACAGTTTTTTTCTGAGTCTGCCAGCGCTTCTTTGAAAGTGAAAATTTTATGATTCATATTTTCTATCTCCTATAGATGATAGGTAATATGGATCGTCTTGAATCTGATGGCATTATTAGGTATAAGATAGGTGAAACGACCTTAGACCATCATCAACTTGCAACGATCCATGTTGCGACAAGTTGGTCTGAGAAGAGGCTAGATGTTGGCGCATCTGGCCTTTTTTATGACCTTCAACATGTTCATCTTGTCCTTAACCTTTAGGTGGGTACGGATCTTTTCCGTGGCTATCTGATTGTCTTATCCTCCCGTTTCTTCCATGAATCTGAAATTCGGTTCCGTGGTTTCGGCTAATCTCTCTGCCGATTCCGATAGCCTCTGCCTGTGTTTCTGTTCTGTGTGACGCACGATCGGCACCATCTCTCTTTACCTGCCATCCGCCATCAGGGTGACGCATAGCTCTGTGGGTATCTCGGGGCATATTGCCTCCTTTGATTAGAAGTTTTCAACAACGTAAGAGCATAATTAGCAATTGTGCAGATAAAGTGTCAAGATATTTTTTTATTGCATAATTGACGATTGTGCAGTTGTTTTTGAAGAGTGTGTTTTTTCTATGTTTAGTTATTTGGATTGTTTTTTAGATAACAAATTGTTTTTTTGATTTAAAAATATAAAGATTTGGACTTTTTTTTAATTTTGCAAAGATGTTGAGTCGAAAAAAAGAAAGGTGAATTAATTGTTTTGATTTTAAGCCATTTTTTTGGGGAATATGATGTTTAGTATGGGGTAATTTTTAAGGGTGATAGCAGTGTTTTTTTATTGATTTGGATTTTTTAAATTTTTATATAACCAAAATCTATAATAAAAATATTTTTAGTTTGGATAAAAATAACTTGAAGTGTGTTAAGAAAAGTGACTAAAAGCGGAGGGAAGAAACACAAAAAAAGGAATAATATCATGATAAAGGAAACATTTTACATGTCTGTTGGTGAGTTGAAACCTAACCCTGAGAAAGTAGCTCGATTGATAACTGCCTTAGAAGGTCGTGGTTTCAAATTAAAAGACATTGCTGAAAAGTGCGGTGCCAGTTCTTCCGATGTAAGCAACTGGAAAGGTGCGGTTGAGAAAAAGAAGAATTCATACCTACCACGCAAAGAACAGTATGAAATTATGGTTTCGATGTATGAGCATAAAATTCCGGGGGAAAAATTTCATCACTGTGAAGTTTTTAAATCACTTAAGTTTCAATTTCCTGAAGGTTGGGAAAAAGAAATGATTGCTCGGTACGTGAATGAGCATGCAGAGAGGGAATTTGGTTATCGCACAAAAAGTTTTGATCAGATTGAAGAAACACATTTTCAAATGCTGTTGAAGTCAGAATCTGAGGAGCGTGGAGCATCTTACGACGCTCTGACTGATTTTAGGGAAAAACTAGAAGCAGTATTATTGGATTATGACCAGCAACTAGAAGAAGCTGAAATAATTCAGCAGGAAGAAGAATCTGAATATCAAAAAAAGCTTAAGCAGGCGCAAAGATTTATTACAGACAAAACTAGTGATGAAGATCTGAAAGAGCTTTATGAACGATTTGATGTAGTTAAAGGAGGGACTGGAGAGTTTTTAAAAGAAGAAGCGAATAGGCGAATATTGCAGTTTATTGAAAAAGGGCCGGGATTGGTTCCCGATTTCAAAAAGCATGTGACGACTGATGAACAGGGTGGATTGATAATAAAAGATTTAAAAAGGGTAGCCAGTGAACTGTTGGCAGAAATTACTGGTCAAGCCAAAGCTCGGAAAGCAGCTGATGAAGCTCGTTATGAACAGTATAAAATTATCGGGCATGTTGATGCCCCAAAGCTAGCTACACTTGAAAAAGAGTATCTCATTTTAGATGTTGACTTTGCGGAACTTATGAAAACAACAAAGTTGTTTAGTAAAGAACATCTACATGTTTTTACAGGCATTAATGAGTTTGTAGAAATTCCTTTAGAAGAAGCATTGCAAGAGTGGTTTGTCGAGTTGTCTTCACGGAAGTATCTTGAGTTAGCTACAGAGGAAGTAAATATTTCAGGAGAATTGCTCTGCCAGTCTCGGGCTAACAAAATTCCCACTTACTATGATGACGACAACTTATCTTCACAGTTTGAAATATACGCTCTTTATTCGAATCGCTTGATGTTGATAGAGAAAACAAAGTGGCAAGGGCGACAGTTAACGGTTATTCATGGAACTGTAACTCTCGAAGATATTTTGGCAAGACTTGGGGATTACGCCTATCAGCAATGGACATGCTTTGAGTATGACGATGAAGATTGTTCATCCAAAAAAAGGTATTATGATAAGTTAAAAGATTTACTTATTGCAAACGGCTACATTTATCCGGGTGTGCGCACTATTGTTTAATTCAAATGTTTTTCGGAAGGTGTGAAGTGCTCGATCTAGCTTTAGTTTCGCTACCAATGTGTTCTTCAAAAAAGCAATCAGATAATATCTTGCCTTTTGCCGAGCGAATGAATTTTGGGCTTCTTTCTATTGCAACGTATGTTGAACAGCATGGGTTTTCTTCAAATATTTATGACCCACAATGTACAACAGATGATCAGGCGTTAGCTGGTTGTATGCATTGGTTAGAGTCGGTGCGGCCCAAAGTGGTTGCGTTGTCATGCATTAGTGGGTTTAGCTATGAAAACTTGCCAAGGTATTCTCAAAAAATCCGTGAACAATTCCCTGACGTCTTGATTGTTGCAGGCGGGCAAGATCATGTAGGGAAGATACCTGAAACAGTACTGTTTGAATGTCCTGCTGTTGATGTTGTGACAGGTGGAGAGGGTGAATATGTTACGCTGGCATTACTTGAATGTGTTAACAGGGGGAATTCTGTTGAATCCTTGTGTTCAGCATTTGAATTAACTGTTCGGAGTGGGCATGAACTTGTAAAAAATACAAAACATTTTTCGCAATATTTTGATAAGCTGCAACCGTTAGATTTTAGGTTGTATACTGATTATGAGCGGTTTCCACCATCAATCGAAATTGCACGAGGCTGTCCGTTTAAGTGTAATTTTTGTTCAAATGGTAATAGATCTTACTTGAAGAAATCTCCTCTTGAAGTCATTGATGAAGTTGAAACAGTTTGTGGGTTGTATGGCACTTCGGATATTTCGTTTTATTTTCAAACACCACTAATGAAGATGACAGACCCAGAGCTCCGGCTTTTAGCAAGTGAACGTGAAAAACGCGCATTAGCGTTTTCTTGGAGATCGCAAACTCGTATAGATACCTTGCATGTCGAGCAGCTAGAATTGTTGAAAAGGGCTGGCTGCGGTGCACTGGACCTTGGGTTTGAAAGTGCTTCTCCTGAAATGCTGCTTGCTATGGGGAAGACCAAGAACCCCGAGCAATATATAGCCAAGGCAGAAGTATTGCTTAAAGAAGCAAAGCGGGTGGGCATTATCTTAAAGTTAAATATATTGTTTTATGCTGGAGAGCGAACTGAAACTTTACGGGAAACATTTGAGTTCTTAGAGCGAAACTCAAATGTGATTCATTCGATATCAGCGTATCCGTTATTGGTCTTTCCTGGAACTTATCTAGAAATGAAAATAGAAGAAACATTGGACAGTCATGGGGGGGCAGTGTGTCGTGATGGTCAATGGGTGAAGCGGCATATCTATCCAGTAGATTCAAGTAGAGAATGGTCATATCAAAGATTGTCTGATTTCGGGGTCAAACTTGGCAAAGCGTTTCAAACGTCCAATGAGTATTATGCGCAGCGTGCCTGTGGGTATTACGCGCCAAGATCAACCTATGACGACTTTATGAAGTATGTTGATCGGGCTGAAGATGTGTTCCCATTTTCAATGTGTGATATGGAGATGTATGTCCATCGTAAAGAACTTGGTGAGATGTTAGCTGTAGGGCAAAGTGGTTTTTCAAGATCTTCATGCATGCAGTTAATTGTAACTTAATAAAAAAGCGCCTGTGTTACACAGGCGCTTTTTTTATTGGGGGGAAAGTTTACTGGTAGTCATTCAGCGATATGATCATATCAGGTTCAAGGTTTTCTTTGATAGTTTTTCCATTGCCTTCAATTTGATCGAGGTCAGTATTATGTAAGTAGTGTCGAAGAACTTCTGGCAAGTTTTGCTCAAATGCACATTTGATGATTCCACTCGTTAGGGCGTCGATAGGTGTTATTTTAAGTTCTTGATAACGTTCTAGTATCTTGGGGATTGCCCAACTGTGCCCTACGGTGACTGCGTATTCCAAAAGGGGAAGCGTCCTGTAACTGCCAGCGTAATAAACTGATAGATCACACGGTTGCGCCTTGCTTAATGCTTTATAGAAAAGGTTTTTTCTTTTTGTGTTAAGCAAAAAAGAGAGAGCAGTATCTTGTGCCATTTGGGAATCATATTTAACTAAATAGGAACTTCCAATACTTGCATTGTTATCTATTAGTAAATTGCTAATATCTTCGTGCCGTTCAATAATTGAAAGTAGTAGGGGAGAGCAGTGTATAAATTCTGTGTCGCCCCATTGAAGAGAGGTGGCAACCTCATTTATATTTGCCCCCTTATTAAGTAAGAATTTTACGACTTCTATATGACCACCTAATGTAGCTGCGCATAGCGGCGAATATAGCCCATCCTCATATCTGATGTTGTTAGATCGCTTGTATAGATATCGAATGATTTTCATATTGCCGTATATGCAAGCTAACGAAAGCGGTGTGCATTGTTGAAAGTCATTAATACATCTTTCAGGGACACTTTTTTTGTGAAGCACTTTAACGACTTCTGCGTAGTTGTCTTCGACAATACTGTCTTGAAGATTCAGTAATTCTTTAATATTTAATTGTAATTCTCCCATTTTGATATCCTTGTATGCAGCTGGGGCTGCAGAATTAAATTATTGGCCTCCTTGTGATAAAATTATCATTAAAATCAAAGAGTCAAGGAGGTTTGTAAGAAAAAGTTAAGACTGCATGGGGGGCGGTGAATTTTACTGTCGTTTTAGTGTGGGAAGTACTTACGATGCCCTGACTGACATTTTAATTATTCAAAGAGCAGATGAGCGATAACGACATAGGGATGTGAACAGAGGAACTGAGCGAATTGGAAAGCGAATATTTTAGAAGGTTGCTAGCAAGGTACAACAGTTTGAAATAAAAAAATATATAAGAAGCCTCTTGCATGTACTTCAAGTGTGTCATGCATGAATAACTTCGGGTAATAACCGGGTAATACAAGCCGATTTTAATGATTATAACTGACCATAAATTGTCAGTTTTGTGTTCCATTTTTTTAGGTTACAAATATTTTTTGATGGGAGGGCTCGACAATTTAGGCTTTGTTCTTTGCATCTTAAAAGGTGTAAGTCAGGTGTAAGTTTCCCTGACTTTCATGTTGCAAATGTTAAGTGTGGTTCTTTAGAAGCCCTGCTAATAAAGGAATAAGCAGTTCCTGTTAGATATGACACCTGCCTTTCACGCAGGCGACAGGGGTTCAAATCCCCTTGGGGACGCCAAGTAATTTAAGCTCTTACACGAAAGTGTAAGAGCTTTTTTTGTGTCCAAATTTGAAGTGGGACGTTCGATTTGTAAGTGCTTTAAATTTTATTTCAGACTGCATCAGCTTCCCCTTCTTTTCCGCCTGCTGTTTCATTGCTTTTATTTTAACTTTTGGGCAACCGTGTTGGGAATAAACAAACCCTGATTGCTTCTGCGCTGTTTTCTAAGATACTTATCTGTTTGGTGTGTTGATTGCGGTATGTGTTTTCGAGCTACAACAGCTAGCATATCTGTAAATGATAGGGCTTGTTCTATGGATGCGGAGAGAAATATTGCCTGATACATGTTTGTATCAGGTTTGAATAATTAAGGGTGATGTAAAAATTGAACGTGGTTTATTGCAATACGATTTAATTTTACTAATTTTTCTTCTTGAAGAGGGTTTCTCCAAATTGCGATGCGAATAAGTCAGTTCATCCTTATTCTACACTGAGTCTTCCGGTGTATTCATGGGAGGGAGGTGTTACACGTTTGTATAGCTATCTGGAACAAGGCGATAGCCTAGGTGTACTGCGTATCGCCATACTTTCACAAATCTTCCTTGATCAGCTCGGGATAAAATTGCTTCAAAAATTTACTATGCACAGAGAATGACCAGTGCTCATCGCGAACAATTGTACCTGCCGCAATAGGATTTCGCTTTTTGAATGAGTCAATAAGGCGCTCATGTTCATGCAGGTGAATAAGCTCCCATTCTTTGATGTAAGAACGCACGGGAAAATCGTACAAGCGCTGCTTAATAGGCGCCAATACAAAATCGTGTAAATCTCCTGCAGAGTACGCCAGAAATATCTGGTGAAACTCAAGATTCAATTGGCAATATGTATTATAGTCTTCTTCTTCCAATGCCAGAATCTGTGCCTGATTTAACTCTTCCAGCCTAACAATATCCTCTTCCGTAATAAGGGTTGCCGCCTTGTAGGCGCAGGTCCCTTCTACTGAACCGATAATATCGTATGCATTTCTAATGTATTCCTCTGTGATAGGCTCAACAACCACGCCACGTCTTGGGATAATAGAGACAAAGCCTTGTGCTTCAAGCTTAATTAACGCATCCCGCAACGGCGCCTTACTCACATTAAGCTCTTCGCAAATTTGATCCTGATCAAGCATTTGTCCGTGACGAAGTCTGCCCAACGCCATGGAATTGCAAATGCTCCGATACACTTTCTCTCGTAATGAAATTTTCTTTTCTTTTTTTGCCATGGAAACTTCGTACCACAGACTCGTTGGCAAGAAAAGTCTACTTACCCTTGATTTAGCCCTCAAGATATATCTGAAGCTTTCTCATTGACAAATTCTTTTATAGTTTGAAGCCCTGATGGTCAGAGCTTTTTTTGCTGTTTTTGCTCGATTTTAAACAACAATTTTTAAAAACAATGTTGACCGAGTATTCTGGCGGTGATATATCACCAAGCAGTTCAAACGATTCCTACAGCACACGCCAATCTAGTGCTCTGTGTCCAAGCCATTTGTAGTGTTGCAACCGTAATTCATTATAAAATAAAGTGTGTTGCGAGTGTTCTACATAACTTTTTTCTACTTTTTGCGCTCAGCCTTCGCAACTTAAAGAGCGCGCAACCACGCAAGGAGTTCGTAATGGATATGAAACTTCCAACTCATGCTCAGGTCGTCATTATCGGCGGTGGTATTGTCGGGTGTAGTACCGCATACCATCTCGCAAAAGCTGGCTGGAAAGATGTTATTTTACTAGAACGCAAATCTATTGCGTCCGGTACAACATGGGCAGCAGCAGGTCTGCTGGCACAACTCCGTCAGAACCGTCAGATGTCCAATCTTGTAAAGTACGCAACAGAACTTTACTCCACGCTAGAAGAAGAAACCGGAATGCCTACCGGCTATGCAATGACCGGTGCTATATCAGTCTGCCAGACAGAAGATCGCGTTAAAGAATACTTACGTGGCGCAGCACGTGCTCGTGCGTTCGGCATCGATATGCACATGATCAGCAAAAGCGAAGCATTGGACATGGTTCCTGGTATGAACCTCGACAGCTGTCTCGACGAGGTATTTTATCTGCCGAATGATGCTCAGATTAACCCGGAAGATAGTGCACAGGCACTTGCTAAAGGTGCTCGCATGAATGGCGTGCGTATCTTTGAAGATACACCTGTTACAGACATCATTACCAAGAACGGCGAAATTGCTGGTGTAAGCACAGAAGAAGGCGACATTGTTTGTCAGTACGTTGTTAACTGTGCCGGTATGTGGGGTCGTCAGATTGGTAAGATGGCGAAAGTCAGCCTGCCATTGCACGCAGCAGAACACATGCACGCAGTAACAAAGCCAATTGAAGGCTACAAAGATATTTTCCCATGTGTTCGTGACTTTGATGGGTATACCTATTTTAAAGCAGAGCACGGCGGCCTTCTCTTCGGTGGTTTTGAGCCTGTTGCGAAGGCATGGGGTCAAAAAGGCATTCCTAAAGATTTCAAATTTACAGCACTTCAAGAAGACTGGGATCAGTTTAACCCGTTCCTCGAATGCGCTCTTGACCGTTTCCCTGCAATGGAAACTGCCGAGATTCGCCATCTTGAAGTTGTACCAGAAAGTTTCACACCGGATAACGCATTCATGCTCGGTGAAGCACCACACGTTAAAAACCTCTTCATCGGTTGTGGTATGAACTCCGTTGGTATCGCATCCTCCGCTGGTGTAGGTCGCGCTATCACCCAATGGATGACAGACGGCAAACCTGCTGAAGAACTCTGGCCTGTTGATGTACGCCGCTTCTACTCATGGCAGCAGAACAGCAGTTACCTTGAAGAACGCGTAACTGAATCTGTAGGCATTCTCTACGAACAGCATCTTCCATACAAACAGCGCACCACCGCTCGTAACATTATTCACTCTCCTCTGCATGACAGATTGGTAGAAGCGGGCGCAGCATTCAGCATGGTAGCTGGCTGGGAACGCGCAGACTGGTTCGCACCAGAAGGCGTAAAGCCGGAACACGAATACGACTGGGATGCGCCAAACTGGATTCCTTATCAGAAGGAAGAGCATCTTGCTGTCCGCGATAATGTAGGCGTGTACGACATGTGTGCCATGTCTAAATTCATCGTACAGGGCAAAGATGCAGAAGAAGCTTTACAGCACGTTTGTACCAACGACATCAGCGGCCCTGTTGGTAAGGTTACCTATACCCCTGTTGTGAACGAGCTTGGCGGCTTTGAGATGGACATTACTGTCACTCGCATTGCGGATAATGAGTACTTCATTGTTTCTACTGCCAACACCACAACACGCGACATTGACTACTTCCGCCGCAATTTCCCTGCATACGCAAATGCAACGGTGACAGACGTAACGCATGGCTGGGGTATGCTCGCAGTTATGGGACCTAACGCCCGTAAGGTTCTTGAAAAAATTACTTCCGAAGACCTTTCTAATGAAGCCTTCCCGTTTGCAACCGCGAAGTTCATGGATGTCGGTTACGCCCGTCCACTTGCTATCCGTATGTCTTATGTTGGTGAACTTGGTTGGGAACTCTACGTGCCGACCAACTTTATGCTTAATATGTACGACCGCATTATGGACGCTGGTAAAGAATTCGGCATCCGCAATGTTGGCATGCAGGCAGTTAACTCCCTGCGTAGCGAAACTGGCTACCGTCACTGGGAAAACGATCTCACACCGGACGACACGCCGTACGAAGCGGGTATGGGCTTCGGCGTAAAATTAGCCAAAGGTGACTTCATCGGCCGCAGCGCGTTGATGATTCAAAAAGCACGTCCGCTCGGTAAACGTATGATTCAGGTAGTGCTTGGCGACCCCAAAGCTAAAATTTACGGTAACGAACCTGTATACCGTAACGGCGAAATTATAGGCGAAATTACTTCCGGTTCTTATGCCTTTAAACTTGGTGCGGCTACCGGCTTTGCATATGCCAACCGTGAAGACGGCGAGCAGCTAGACCTTGCCTGGATTAATGACGGCACATGGGAAGTGGAAGTTCAGGGTAAAATGATTCCTGCCTCCACAAGCCTGGCAGCCCCGTACGATCCTAAAAACCAGCGCGTGCGCATGTAACTAACAAGACCAATAAATTGAAAAAGCTGCCATAACACAGCTTTTCAAGTATCCCAGAGCTTCCGCCGAGCGCGGCGGAAGCTCATCCCTAGCCTGCACGCATATTTAGGAGAATCATATGCAGATTTATGTATGTGTTAAGCATGTGCCAGATTCCGGCGCTCTTATAGAACTTGATGGAGCCACCTCCTTTGTAGAGGGCAACGTAAAATTTATCCCGAACCCATTTGATGAATACGGAATTGAAGAAGCTCTTACCCTTAGCAAAGAACACGGCGGAGAAGTTGTTATTGTCTGTGCCGGTAACAATGGCGCTACCTCATCCATTCGTGCCGCCCTTGCGATGGGTGCAACCCGTGCAATTCATGTTGTCACAGACGGACAGTTCACCAATTCTACAACCATAGCAAAGGCATTTGCTCAGGCTATTACTCAAGATGGCACAGCTGATCTCATTTTCACAGGGAAGCAGAGTATCGATAGTGAAGGCGGACAATTCCCGTATCGCCTCGCTAAAGAGCTTTCAATGCCTGTTATTAATGATGTTACCGGACTTGCACTGTCTGACAGCACAGCATCTCTTACTCGTGAAATTGGTGGTGGCATCCGGCAGCACATCACGGCCGCACTTCCTTGCGTTATCGGCGCAACACGCGGGCTTAACGAACCTCGTTACCCTAAATTACCTGACATTATGAAAGCCAAAAAGAAGCCAATTCAACAGCTTCCTGTGGATACACTTTCTTTAGGTGAATCACCGTCTGCTGTTCTCAGCAATCTGGAGATGGTTCCGGAACGCGCTGGTGCCAAAATGCTTGAAGGTGATGTTTCTGCACAAATTGCAGAGCTGCTTCGCACACTACGTGAAGAAGAACGGGTACTTTAAGGGAGGTTGTTATGACTAAATCTGCTGTAATTCTTGAAACAGATGCAAGCGGCGTTAAAGAAGCCGTATTTGCCGCTATCACCGTAGCTGCTGCTTCCGGCGATGTAATTGCTCTTACTACCGCCAGTGCAGATTCCGTTCAGGCTTCCTGCGCAGAATACGGCGTCACTCAACTCATCAGCATTAATGCCGGATGTGACCTTGATGCTCATCCCGATGCCCGCGCTACAGCGTTTGCAGAATGCATCAAGGCACACGGTATTACCGACGTTATCGCCATTAATTCCATGGAAGGTAAAGATCTGTTGGCACGTATGGCTGTAATTCTTGATGCTGCACTTACTACTGACTGCCTCTCTATTGATGTAGCAGAGCGTTCTGTAAAGAAAAGCTACTTTGCCGGTAAGGCGCTGGCTACATTGACCCTTCCGGGTGACATAGCCCTCTACGGATTGCGCCCAAACGCAGTAGTCGCAGTAGCGGCACCGTCTACACCTGCCTCCGAAGATTTCACCGCTTCTGTCACAGCAGAAGGCATAGTGATTACGGACATACAGGGCGGGGAAGGGGCGTCTACAGACCTTTCCGAAGCATCAGTCATCGTGGCAGGTGGTCGCGCTGTGGGTGATTCTTCCGGTTTCGATATTTTAAACGAACTGGCGTCAACTCTTGAAGCCGGTGTAGGTGCATCTCGCGCGGCAGTTGATGCAGGCTATGCAGCTCACTCCATGCAAGTCGGGCAAACAGGGAAAACAGTCAGTCCCAACCTGTACATTGCATGTGGCATCTCTGGCGCCGTGCAGCACTATGCAGGCATGAAGACATCTAAAGTTATTGTCGCCATCAATAACGATAAGGATGCACCAATATTTAGCAAATGTGACTACGGCATTGTTGGGGACATCTTCGATGTTGTGCCGCAGTTAACCAACGCTCTTAAATAGTTTTTGCAGTGCGGTACGGTGGAATTGTGATGTGGCTTCCTTCTTCGGGCTCCACCGTACGCAGCACTCTTTCTAACTATGTTGAGAGCAACTATAAATGGCAACAAGATGGCGGATTATCCGTCTGTTTGCGGTCAGTGCACTGGAAAAAGGGATAATTAGGCTGTTGGTAAAGTCATTACTATTCGTATGAACGGATATAATGATGTCTTCCAGTAACTCGGTTGTTGATTGTTGTTGTGGTAGCAAAATCTCCTTTTATCGGCTGTCACTGACCGCAAGCTCTCATACTGTTTTTACGCAAATTCATTGCCTTATGACGCACGTACAGAGTTTTTTCTCTGTCATACGCAGGACAGAAGAACCATGACGGAACTATATATCAGTATTAAACAACTTCTTGTAGCGGCACTGCTCATTGCCTCATTTTCGTTTTTTGCGATAAAAGTACGACGTCTTATTGCGCTGATGCAAAGCGTTAAAGGCGAAGCACCACAATTTTTACCGGCTACATCTGAAGCTAACACTGAAATCGCACCGCCAATGGAGCGACTCAAGATTTTGTTTTCAGACGTACTCGGTCAGACAAATGTCCGACGAAAACTGGGCATAGGCCTCGCCCATACTGCTATTTTCTTCGGCTTCCTGCTTATTCAGCCTCACTCGCTGGAGATGATGATCCGCGGTATTTTTCCCGCATTTTCTCTCCATTCCCTGTTGCCGACGGGTTACACCATTTTTCTGGCACTTGCAGACTGGCTTGCTTTTGCCAGCCTCATAGGCTTCGGCTACGTGGCGTTTCGCCGTGTGGTTCTCAAGCCGGCATACCTGCCTAAGAGTCAGGATGCATGGGTGATTATAGCCTTTACCACTATCATTATAGTTACATTTTTCATCCTGAACGCATTGGCAACCATATCAACATACGCTGCTAATGGTCATGTCCTCAGCGGCGTTCCTATCTCCAGTGCTGTTGCAAGTTTGATGGGGATGAAAAGCTGGTCGCCGGCTACCTTACAGGTAACTTTTGAGCTGACATACTGGGTACATTTACTCACCATTATGGCGTTTTTACTCTTCATCCCGAGTTCCAAGCACCTGCACCTGCTTGCAGCCGTACCAAACGTGGTACTCAAGCCAGCCAAACTGGAAAAATCCATCGCAAAAACAGATATCGAAGATGAAGATGCTGAAACATTCGGGCTTGGCTTTATTAACGAGCTGAACTGGAAGCAAGTGATGGATCTCTACGCCTGTACAGAATGCGGACGCTGCGAAGAGCAATGCCCGGCTGCTAAAACAGGCAAGGCATTATCTCCACGTGAGTTTATCCACTCAGTTAAATCTGAACTGTTCGATAACGCTGATGCGCTGCTGGAAGGCAAACAGGAATTTGAGCCGTTGGTTCGCGAAGGCGGGCATGTGCTTGCAGAACAGATATGGGACTGTACTACCTGCAGAGCGTGTGAAGAAGCATGTCCTGTAAACATTCAGCATCTGGATATCATGTTCGAAGCACGCAAGTATCAAGTGCTTATGGAAGCAGCATTTCCGGCAGAGTTGAACGATACGTTCACAAATATCGAGAATCAGTCCAACCCATGGGGCTTCCCGACCGCCAGTCGTGGCGACTGGGCGAAAGAATTGAACATCCCGCATATATCGGACGCACCGGATGCTGAAATTATCTACTTCGCAGGCTCTGCCCTGAGTCTTGATGACCGCGGTAAAAAAGTCTCTCAGGCGCTTATGAAAGTGCTGAAGGCTGCCGGAGTCAAAGTAGCCATCCTCGGTGTAGACGAGCAGGATTCAGGTGATGATGCACGCCGCTGCGGTAACGAATATCTCGCACAAATGACCATGCAATCGAATGTGGAAGTGCTGAATGAATATGGTGTGAAAAACATCCTCACGGCTTGTCCGCATACCTATAACATCCTCAAGAACGAATATCCGGAATTCGGTGGTCTCTACAATGTAGTGCACCATTCCGAATACTTGCTGAAACTTCTCAATGCAGGACGCCTTACTGTTCCTGCCGGTGATCTCGGCTCTATAACATACCATGACTCCTGTTACCTTGGACGCTGGAACGGCATCTTTGAGGCACCGCGAAATCTGCTTAAGCAGATTAACAACAACACACCTATAGTTGAGATGGCTGCATCCCACGAAAAAGGCATGTGCTGTGGTGGCGGTGGCGGCAGAATGTTTATGGAAGAAGATACAGGCGAACGCATCAATGTTGTTCGCACAAAACAGGCAGTTGAAACAGGCGCACAGACCGTTGCTGTTGGTTGTCCATACTGTCTCACCATGTTCTCCGATGGTCTCGGCGAACTGGAAACAACTGCCACAGCCAAGGACATTGCGGAAATTCTGGCAGAAAAACTTGAGGCATAGAACGTACGAAAATACGCAGCCTGTGCCGCTAAGTTGTGCAACGCAGAAACCGCTGCCCAAAATCAATACCGCAGGCCGCCCCTGAAGCACACAGCTATCGGGCTGCGGTATCAATCACTACCCAAACTGAAACGGGAATCAACATACCACTATTGATTCCGTTGTGGCTGACGTAGCCGAAATAACACGAGGGAAGCCTTCTTCCCACCCCCTGACATCCAGAAGATACACGCTATGCTAGTCACTTCCCTGCAACCGTAACGATACCAGAGGAGGAAAACGAACACACAGGCTTTCGGTACTTCCAGAAAATGGAGCTCATATGAACTTTTTTCCTATGAGACGAAACGATGCAGATTATAATAAGGAGATGTTTTATGACTTGCAGAAAAGTGACTGTGTTATTGTGTACTTTCGTTTTAGCGTTATTTTTGACAACTGGCGCAGAAGCCAGACAACAGGTTAAATATTTGCAGTCCTGTCCTGCAACTTCCTTTGAAACCACATGTGAAGGGAAATCAGTCAGTACGTATCTGGGCGGTTTGGACTACCTAATGAAGGAGCACTCCAAGCTTAGAGGCAAATATGAACTCAAATTTGTGGGCAACGTTTTTACCAGCCCATCGGACTGTCTTACTGCGGTAGCATCCGGCGGTGGCCAGATGACTTACACTGCACCGCAGTTTCTTGAGCAGTATGATCCAGCATGGAAGCTGATTACAGCACCTGGTCTTTTTAAAAACTTTGATCATTTCCTGCGCACAATGGATACCCCAGCATGGAAGGCTCGCATAGAAAAGCTGAGCAAAAAGAATGGTGTTACCATCATTAAGTGGATGGCAAGCATCGGCGACTTCTACCTTTTCACCAACAAAGGTCCTATTAAAAGCATGGAAGACGTTGTAGGGCAGAAAATCCGTTACAACGGTGCACAGGGGTATGCTGCTGCTCTTAGAAAATTCAACACAACCGGTATTGCTCTCCCATATACTGAAGTTGTGTCCAGTCTCCAAACTAACATGGTAGACGGTCTGCTTAGTGAAATTTTTGCTAGCGACTACTACGATCTGCCGCGTTACACCAAATATCTTGTTCCAATTTCATGGGGCATCGCACCAATGGCTATGGTTGTTAATACCGGCTGGTGGGAATCCCTTCCTGCTGAAGAGCGTGCTATTTTCGTGCAGGCTCTCGAGATGCCAAGTATCTACAAGCATTTCGAAAAACTTCAGGTCGAAGAAGTTAAAAATTGGGACAAAAACCCAGAGACCGAACTCGTTGTTCTTAGCGCAGAAGAACAAGAAAAATGGCGCCAGAGCCTTGTAAAATCTACTGTTGAATTTTCCAAGGATCTTCCACCTGAACTCATGCAGGCTGTTCTTAACACTCAAGAATAGCAATCTGTACATCAAATAATGAAGCGGGGCACGTGCCCCGCTATACCGCAACAGAGTCGCATCTTGTTCACATTATGACTTGTAAGGATATCGCATGAGTACTGATTGGAAAAAACGCTGTAAGGCTTTCAAAGATGGTTGGATTGTATTTTTCAGTTATGTCCTCTTCCTGGCAATCACCATCAACTTTTTAGAAATTGTCATGCGTGTTCTATTCAACTCATCAGTCGATCTGATGTTTGATTTACCCACATGGCTCACCACATGGTCTATGGTGCTTATTTCTGGAATGATCCTGTTAGATAATGAGCATCTGTGTATCGAAGCAATTCGCAGTAAACTTTCCGGAAAGCCTGCAAAGGTTCTGGATTTTATTAACAATCTGCTTACCACTCTCTTTGCTGCCATCGTCACATATTCCGGCATTATGTTTGTGAAACAGCTCTACGTATTTGATACAGCTTTTACCCGTATTATAACCATTCCTAAATGGATGGTGGAAATCTGTATTCCTATCGGAATGGGCGTGTTTACTATCTGTGCGATCATCAAAACGGTTCAAGATCTCAGAAAAAAATACACTGATGAGTAAGTTGATTACTATCATTATCTTTCACGTAGCCTACCCTTTGGGAGGATTAGTTACATGAGTCCGTTAGAATATTTCGCCCTAGCTTCCATCGCGCTGTTGTTTCTTATGGGCACGCCTCTTACGGTTGCTTTCAGTCTCGGCTCCATAATTATTCTTATTGAAAGCATGGGGCTGCCAATTAACAACCTTGCGCAGTTATTCTTCTCTGCGATGAACTCATACACGTTGCTTGCTATGCCGTTCTTTATTCTCGCAGGTAACGTTATTCTGCGATGCGAAGGCGTAAAACATTTACGTGACTTCCTTAACAGAATGGTTGGTCACCTTCCCGGTGGCATGGCAGCAGCTATCATTATTTTTGCCGCATTTTTAGGTTCCGTTTCCGGCTCCGCTACTGCCTGCCTTGCCATTATCGGAACAATTTTTGTGCCTATGATGGTTGAATCCGGTTATTCGCGTCCGTTCGCATCCGGTCTTACTGTTACATCCGCAGGACTTGGAGCGGTTATCCCGCCAAGCATTTTCTTTATTGTTTTTGGTTCCGCAAACCGTATCCCTATTGCAGATCTTTTCATGGGCGGCATTGGCCCCGGGCTTCTTGCTGCCACACTCATGATTATCACTGCGATTGTCATTTCGAAAAAACGCGGATTCAAAAGTACCACCGTAGCCACAAACGCAGAGCGCTGGGATTCCTTTAAAAAAGCATTCCCTCTTGCCCTCATGCCTATCATTGTGCTTGGCGGTATCTACTCCGGTCAATTCAGTCCTACACAGGCCGCTGCCGTATCCGTATTCTATTCATTATTCATGGCTAAAATTCTCTACAAAAAGTTCTCTAAAAAGGACTTTGTAGATTCCATCGTCAGCACCGCAAGACTCAGTAGTATGATCTACTTCCTCGTGGTCGGTGGCGAGCTGTTCGGTAAGGTGCTCGGCTACATTGGTTTGCCGCAGCTTATCGCCCAGTGGGTTATCGACATGAACTTGGGGCCGGTTGCCTTCCTGCTTATGGCGCAGGGCATTCTGCTTTTTATGGGCTTCTTTTTCTCATCCTTCCCAATGGTAATCATCGTGCTGCCACTCTTCCTGCCAAGTGTTTACTCTCTCGGCATTGATCCGGTTTTATACGGCGCACTGGCTATTTTCTGTTCCATCATCGGTGAAGTAACGCCGCCAATGGGGCCTCAGCTATGGATTGCCGCTCCGATATGTAAGGAAAAGATAGGAAACATAATGCGCGAGTCGTGGGTCTTCCTTGGGGTGCAGGTTTTTGCTCTCATACTCACCACGCTCTTCCCGGCAATCAGCCTGTTCCTTGTAAATTTCATTCGCTAGCTTATCCGCGATTCGAATGATCACATATTTTGTACCATAACTCATCGATCTATTTTTATGTAACGGAGAAGAAAAATGGCAGAAACTGCTACTGAATTCAAAAATGAACATACTACGTTAGATCCGAAAAATCATGCAGATTGGGAAGTTGCTCAGGATGCAGAAACACGGATGAAAACAATCTATGCTATTGCAGCCGAGATGGGACTTACAGAAAAAGAGCTGCTCCCATACGGTCATTATATGGGAAAAATTGATTACCGCGCCGTGCTTGGTCGTTTGAGTGATAGACCTAACGGAAAGTACATTAACGTAACCGCCATTACTCCGACTCCACTTGGCGAAGGCAAGTCTACAACGACTATCGGTCTTGTGCAGGGACTCGGAAAACGTGGAAAGAAATCTTCTGCTGCTATCCGTCAGCCTTCCGGTGGACCTACCATGGGAGTTAAAGGCGGCGCAGCCGGTGGCGGGCGTTCCCAGTGCATTCCGCTTACACCTTTCTCACTGGGTTTTACCGGTGATATTAACTCCATCATGAACGCACATAACCTCGCAATGGTAGCTGTTACTTCACGTATGCAGCATGAACGTAACTACGATGATGAGAAGTTGGAAAAACTCTCTGGAATGAAACGTCTTGATGTTGATCCTACCCGCGTGGAAATGGGCTGGGTAATCGACTTCTGTTGTCAGTCGCTGCGGAATATTATCATCGGCATGGACGGCGTGAACGCTCAGCGTGACGGTTTCATGATGCGTTCCAGATTTGATATTGCTGTTTCTTCTGAAGTAATGGCAATTTTAGCAGTAGCGAAAGACCTTACAAACCTTCGTGAACGCATGGCTAAAATCATCGTTGCGTACGACAAGAATGGTAAGCCGCTTACTACTAAAGATTTTGAAGTTGACGGCGCTATGACCGCATGGATTGTAGAAGCTGTTAACCCTAACCTTATTCAGACTCTGGAAGGACAGCCTGTTATCGTACACGCTGGTCCGTTTGCAAACATTGCAATCGGTCAGTCCTCCATTATCGCAGATCAGGTTGGTCTTAAACTTTCTGAATACCACGTAACAGAATCCGGCTTTGGTGCGGACATCGGTTACGAAAAATTCTGGAACTTGAAATGCCACTACTCAGGTCTTAAGCCTGATGCAGCGGTTGTTGTTGCTACTATCCGTGCACTTAAGTGTCACGGTGGTGCTCCAGTACCTTTCCCGGGTAAACCTCTTCCTGTTGAATACAATGGCGAGAACGTTGAGTGGGTAGAAAAAGGGTGTGCCAATCTCCTGCACCACATTGATATCGTGAAAAAGTCTGGGGTTTCTCCTGTTGTTTGTATCAATGCTTTTGTTACCGATACTGATGCAGAAATTGCAAAAGTACGTGAACTTTGTGAAGCAGCCGGTGCCCGTGTAGCGCTTTCCCGTCATTGGGAACATGGCGGTGACGGTGCGTTAGAGCTTGCTGATGCAGTCATTGCGGCTTGTGAAGATGAAACAGAATTCACCCCGCTATACACATGGGATATGCCAGCTCGTGAACGTATCGAACGCGTTGCTACCGAAGTATACGGTGCGGAAGGAGTAGACTTCTCAGCAGAAGCACTCAGAAAACTTGCCGCCATCGAAACGAATAATGACATGAGCAAGCTTGGCATGTGCATGGTTAAAAGCCATTTGTCCCTGTCTGATGATCCATCAAAGAAAGGTGTTCCTTCCAATTGGCGTCTTAACATCCGCGATGTGCTCATCTTTGGCGGCGCAGGATTCTTTGTTCCGGTAGCAGGTGCTATTTCACTTATGCCGGGTACAGGTTCTAACCCGTCATTCCGCAGAATTGATGTGGATACCGAAACTGGAAAAGTGCAGGGCTTGTTCTAGGAAGAGTTTTTTCAGGAGAAGATCATGAGTGCGGAAATTATTAGCGGAACCGAGATGCGGGCGGCAATTCTGGATGAATTGCGTGTAGAGGTCACAAAAATGAAGGAGCAGCACGGCGTTGTTCCGGGGCTGGTAACCATTCTTGTCGGCGCAAATCCGGCATCCCTCAGCTATGTAACGCTGAAAGTAAAAACGGCGTTAGGTCTTGGGTTTCATGAAATTCAAGACGATCAGCCGGAAGATATTACGGAAGAAGCGTTGTTGCAGCTTATTGATAAGTATAACAATGACAATTCAATACACGGTATTCTTGTGCAGTTGCCTCTACCTAAGCATATCAATGAAGAGAAGATCATTAACGCTATCGATCCAGGCAAGGATGTGGACGGATTCCATCCGGTAAATCTGGGTCGAATGGTATTGGGCGACAGAGATGGTTTTTTGCCATGTACCCCTTACGGTATTCAGGAAATGATCATTCGTTCCGGTACAGAAACGAGCGGAGCGGAGACAGTTGTTGTCGGGCGTTCTAATATTGTCGGAAAACCTATCTCCATTATGATGGGGCAGAAAGGCGAGGGAGCGAACAGCACTGTAACCATGGTGCATACGCGAACTCAGGATTTAGAAGCACATTGTAAGCGCGCAGATATTCTTATTGTTGCTGCTGGCGTTCCGGGGCTTGTGAAGCCGGAATGGATTAAGGCTGGGGCAACTGTCATTGATGTGGGCGTAAACCGTATTGGCATGTCGGATTCCGGCAAAGCCATTTTAAGCGGCGATGTTGCCTTTGATGAAGCAAAGCAGATTGCAGGAAAAATTACACCGGTTCCTGGTGGGGTTGGTCCTATGACCATTGCCATGCTTATGAAAAATACAGTGAAGTCGGCGAAAAAACATATTGAAAAAGCCTAACTTAGCTACAGCCTTAAGCCCAATAGACCGTAGCTAGTCCCACGTAAAGCCGCTAACTGCAACGAGTTGGCGGCTTTTATTACTTAGTCTTTTAAACAGTAGTCGCAGTCTAAAAAGTTTTGCCTTAATGCTGTTTTCGTCAAATCACAAAACAGCAAGCCAGCTCCCTTCGCGTCTCCCCACATGATAAAAAACGTATTGGAATCGCGTCAAAAAGGGGTCAAGGGGCGAGCCCCTTGCGGATGCAAGGCAGAGCCTTTGCCCGTCGGAGACTCGCCGAAGGCAATCATGATGCACTACTGTGGAGGAACCATGAGCTGTTGTAGTGAAGAAATTTCTCAAGAAATGTGGAAAGAGGTTGATTGTGTTATCGAGCGCCATCGTGAAACTCCCGGAGCGCTGATTACAGTACTTCGCGAAGCACAAAATGTTGTGGGTTGGTTCCCGCAGG